>WAMH01000063.1 GCA_015522395.1 Thermococcus sp.
AGGGAAGACAAAGATTGCCCAAGAACTCGCGGAACTGCTGGATAGCTCCAAGAAGAACTTCCTCTTCCTCCCTGTGCGCCCGGACTGGCGCGACTCCAAAGCCCTACTTGGCTACTACAACCCACTGAATGGGGAGTATCATAAAACAAAACTCCTCGACTTCATCCTGGAAGCCAAGAGGGACTACGAGCAAAACCGGGAGAATGCAAAGCCCTATTTCGTTCTTCTTGATGAGATGAATTTAGCTCACGTTGAGTACTACTTCGCTGACTTTCTGAGCGTCTTGGAGAGTGGACGGGAAGAGGAAGGCGAGTACAAAGGCTTCACCAGAGAGGCAATGCCCCTCCACGAGAATGAGGAGATTACAAAGAAACAGGGAATCCCCAAGAAGCTCCGCCTTCCACCGAACCTCTACATCATTGGGACGGTCAACATGGACGAGACCACCTATGCATTCAGCCCAAAAGTTCTCGACAGGGCATTCGTCGTGGAGTTCCACGATGTTGAGCTTGGTGGATACCCTCCAGAATCATCCGATAGTGAAGAGGCCAATGGGATTAAAGACTCCTTCAGGGCGCTCATTCTGCAAGATTTGGCCGGCTCAGAAGGGATGTTCCTCGCCCGCTCAAAGAACGAGATAAACGAGGCTGTAAGAGAATTTAAGGGTGAGCATCTGAACTACTGGAATATTCTAGTAAACCTCAACAGAGCGCTCGAACCCTACGACATGCACTTCGGCTACCGTGTCGTTGACGAGATTGCCCTCTTCTTCAAGAGTGCAAAGGAAAGCGAGGGGGTGGGCATTGTTGAATTAAAGGGTGAGGATGAGATCTTTGACCTTGCTCTACTAATGAAAGTCCTGCCCAAGTTCCACGGCAACAGAAAGAAGCTTGAGAAGCCCCTCAAGGAAGTGTTGAAACTCTGTCTCGTGGAGGGCTCAGATCTCAAAGTTGACGAGCTTAGAAGCGCTGATATTATCGAAATGCTGGGAGACTGGGAAAACCAGAAAACAAATTTCCGCTTCAAACACACCGCCAGGAAAGTCCTCCGTATGCTCAGGCAGCTCTACGAAATAGGCTTCGCGAGCTTCAGCTGAACCTTTCATTCTTCGAAACTCTTATAACTTACCCCAGGGTAAGTAACTTACGGTGGGGTAAGTTGCTGTTCGACCTGAAGCCCAAAACCCGGAGGGAGGACCTGTATGATAGGGAGAATGAACTGAGTGAGTTTCAGAACGCAGTGAACTTAGGGGAGAGGCTGATTCTTCTGCTCGGCATAAGACGCCTTGGGAAAAGCTCCCTCCTCAACGTTGCACTCGCAGAATCTGGAATGCCCTACGCAAAAATCGACGTCCGCTCTCTCTACTTCACTCACGGCTCAATACCACAGGAGATTCTGGCCAGAAAAATCCTTGATTCGCTTCTCTCAACTGTTTCAGGACGTAAATCACTCAGGCTTAGGCTTGAAAAGGTCTTGGGTTCCATCCGCGGAGTGAGGATTTCGGGCCTGAGCGTGGAGTTCGATAGGAAGCCAGACCTTGCAGAAATCCTTGAGAAGATAAGCTCCTGGGCCGAAAACGAGAACCTAAGGGCGATAATTGCCTTTGATGAAGCCCAGTACCTCAGGCTTTCGGGGATTCGCTACGACGGCCTGATAGCCTACGCGGTGGACAATCTGCCAGGGATAACCTTCGTGCTAACTGGCTCTGAGGTTGGAATGCTCCACGACTTCCTTGGCCTTGAGAATCCCAAAAAACCCCTCTTCGGCAGGTACGCGAGGGAGATAGTGCTCCAGAGGTTCAGACTGGAGGAGAGCGTGGACTTCTTAACTAGGGGCTTCGAAGAGGTCGGCATCAAACCGAGTGAAGAAGAAATCAAGGGAGCTGTTGAGAAGCTTGATGGTATAGTCGGCTGGCTCACGATGTACGGTTATCTCCGCGGGATTAGGAAGCTTTCCCACGCTAACGCCATAGATGAACTTTTCAACATGGCCGAAAAGTTAATCCGGGAGGAGCTTTCATCCATCCTCCAGAACAGCAGGCGGTACGGGGCCATATTGAAGGCAGTCGCCATGGGAAACGTTAGGTGGAGCACCATAAAGGAGTACGTGGAGTTCAAGATGGGGCAGGTAAACGATGCGAAGTTTTCCCTCCTTCTTAATAACCTCGTCAAGTACGGTTACCTTGAAAAAAGAGGCAACGAATACACCATCCCGGATCCCGTTGTTAAGGAAGTCGTGAAGGGCCTCTAACTTACCCCCCGGTAAGTTCCTTACCCCCGGGTAAGCTACAGCTCCCACCACTCCCCCTGAATTTTCTTAACCCTCGCCACAACCCGAACCGCCTCGTGGGAGAGGCTTACCTCAACCGAGGGCGCTTTTCCGGAGAGATAGCCCTTGATGAACGCTGCTAGTCCTTTATCAAGGCCGACGGAGTAGCCGCCCTCGAAGATCACCGCTAGCGAGTAGCGGGAAAGCGTCGCTCCCGCATGGGCGAAGAACGCCTCGCTCAGCCTCAGCGTCGTCAGACTCTCGCCGAGGAAGCCGTCGAAGCCGGCCGAAACCACTATCAGCCTCGGCTTGAATTGATGGATTATCGGGAGAACCACTTCGTCCCAGGCGTGGATGTAGTCGTCCTCGGTCGAATAATGCGGCATAGGGAGGTTGATTTTCGTCCCCTTCGCACCTTCCCCACCGATTTCGTCTTCGTAACCGCTCCTGGGATAGATGCCGCGCTCGTGGAGGTCTATGTGAACCGCATTGGGGTCGTCCCACAGTATCTCCTGCGTGCCGTTGCCGTGGTGGGCGTCGAAGTCTATGACGAGGACTTTCCCGACCTTCTCCGTGGCAACCTTGGCAGCGTAGGCCGCGTTGTTGAATATGCAGAAACCCAGCGTTGGCGCGTTGAAGGCCCTCCCTGATTTTCCGGCGTGGTGTCCGGGCGGCCTGACGAGGGCGAGGTAAAGTCCTTTCTCCTTAAGTGCCAACTCAACGGTTTTCCTAGCGGCCCCGAAGGCCCTCAAGGCCGCCCCCCACGTACCGGGAGAAACGTAGGTGTCCGGGTCGATGTACGCGAACTTTCCGCTCAGGGACTTAACGATGTCCACGTACTCGGCTGAGTGAACCCTGAGAAGCTCTTTCTCTGGGACTGGTTCGGGTTCGATGACGCTTTCCCAAAGCCCGGCTCTCTTGAGGCTCTCAACGGCCCTCATGAGCCGTTCTGGGTTCTCGGGATGGTAATCCCTGGGTTTGTGTTCGAGAAAAGCGGGAGAATATATATAGTCGAGAAGGCCAAAAGCCTTCACCACTCCTCTTCTTCCTCTATGAGGCCGTACTTTTCAAGCTCGCGGAGGAGCTTTCTAACGGCTTCCCAGGCATCGTGCTCGCTCTTGGCGCCGGAGCAGACTATCTTTCCGGAGGAGAAGAGCAGTATTACCGCCCTCGGCTCCTTGACGCGGTAGATGACGCCGGGGAACTGCTCGGGTTCGTACTCACAGTTGGGAAGGCTGAGCGCAACCGCGTCGAGGTTGAACTCCATGCCTATGTCGCCGCTGAAAACCATGTTCTGGATGTCTATCTGCGGGGCACGGGCGAACTTGGCGCCTATCTTCTTGAGCATCTGGATGAGCTTGTTGACGGCCCTCTCTATGTCCTCGACGCTCTTTGCCCCGGTGACGACGAGCTTTCCGGAGCTGAAGACCAAGAGGGCAACTTTCGGCTCATCGAAGCGGCAGATGATCCCGGGGAACTCCTCGGGGTTGTACTTCGAGTTCGGGCATATCTCGATAACCTTCTCAAGGTTGAGCTGCGTAAAAAGGTCCACAGAAGCGACGATGTTTTCAATCCTGAGCTTGACGTTGCTCATGTCGACCAAGGCTTACACCTCCGGATGGTGGGTTTAAAAATCCCTTTATAAATGAACCTAAGGGGCTTTTAAAGGTTTAGGTTCCTGTCACTAAACGAGAAAATATGAAAAGCCGGAATCAGCGCTTCGCCTCCTGCTTAGGGTAAGGCATGAACTCCACGGTCCCCCTCTGCTTCATTGGCTGCTTGTAGAGCTCCATTAGGGTGTAAACCTCCGGCGGAACGTCCGTCTCGACGTGCAGGCCAAGCTCCTTCGCGTGCTCTACCGTTATCGGGTAGTCGTGCGTCCACCGTCCCTCCGTGAGGATCTGGGCGAGTTCCTTTGCCTTCTCCTCGCCGTAGCGGTCCTTCAGAAGGTTGTAGACGAAATCCCTCACCTGCTTTATGGCCTTCTCGGCCACGTCGGCTAAGATAAGCGTCTGGTCGTCCACCTTCTCGGTTCCCTTCTTCTCGACCGCCCTGACGATGCTTGGAGCGGGATACTGGCCGAGCTGGGGATCAACCGGGCCGAGAACAGCATGCGGGTCCATTACTATCTTGTCCGCCGCTAAAGCAATCAGGGTTCCGCCGCTCATGGCGTAGTGAGGTACTATAACGCGCGTCTCAGCAGGGTGGTCCTTGAGGGCCTTTGCTATCTGGGTCGCCGCGAGAACGAGGCCGCCGGGGGTATGAATGATGAGGTCGATGGGTTTATCCTTGGGTGCACTCCTTATGGCCCTCAGAACCTCCTCGCTGTCCTCTATGCTTATGAACTTGTAGAACGGTATCCCGAAGAGCCCTATGCTCTCCTGTCTGTGGATCATCGTTATGACCGTGGAGCCGCGCTTCTCGGAGAGCCTCTTCAGCAACTTTGCCCTCGCCAGCTGGAGGCTTCTGAACTGCATCTGGGGCCAGAGCAGGAGGTAGAGAAAGAAGAGAAGCCAGAACATCGAACTCCAAAATCCGGCATCGCTCATACTACCACCTCACTCATAAGCCTCTACGAGTGTTTTACCCCCCTCCGTAAGGCTCTTGCTTCCGAGGAAGCCGAGCTGGCGGAGCATCGTCAGAGCTTTCTTTATCTCGTCGTCACCCAGGCTGAGGTGCTTTCTGATGACGTCAACCTCTTCCATTTTGTAGCCCTTAACTTCACCTTTCTCCTTCCAGATTCTGTTGAAGGTCTCGAGGTTGTCGTGGATGACTTTGAGCACGTTGTAGAGCGTAGGGGTAACGCTGAACTTGACCTTGACGATCTCCTGAAGCTTGGCACTCTCGAGGGCGGTCTTGAGCCTGTCTCCAAGCTCGGTCAGCTTGACCATGCCGTTCTGAAGCTCGACGACGAAGCCTTTAGCCTCAGCCTCCCCGATGGCCCTGATTATCTCCTTTTCGTCTCCGCCAACGTAGTCCTTGACCAGCTCAACAAGCTCTTCCCTGCTGATGTACTTCTTCCTCGGAAGCTTTGCCAGTATGGCCGCGTCGTACTTGGTGAGGAACGGCTTCCTCCTTATCGACCTGCTCAGTCTGAGGTAGAACCTGCCCTTGTCGGTGACGCCGGCCTTCACCAGCCCCTCTTCCTGGGCCTTAACAACCCACTCGGCTATCGGCACGTCGCCGCTCTCCGCGTAGGTTACGGCCTTCATGGCATCCGGGCTGACGGTTCCGAAGCTTATCGCCTCTTTACCCCATTCGGTTAGCCAGTAGGTGTCCTTGTTCTTGACGAGCTTCCTCTCGAGGAGTTCTTTGCTCTCGAGGAGGTGCAGTATAGCACCGAGGTCCCCAACGTCGACCCTCTTGTCTATCTCCTTCTCCGTTGGGAGTATATCGGGGTTCGTCATGTACTTCTCTTCTATCTCCGCTATTGCCTTCAGGACGGTCAGCTCGTCATCAAGGACGTAGATTGGGAGCACCTTAGTCTCCTCTCTTCCAATGGCCTCATAGGCCTCCATTATGGCCTTTCCAAGCTCCGTGGTTCCCTTCTCATCCGCAAGCCCCATGCTCTCAAGTTCAGGGTTCCTCTTTCCGCCTTTCAGTGCCTCGAAGTCCTCCTTCCTGAGGACTATCGCCCTGGCGAAGACAGGGATCATACTCACGGCCTTAAGCGCGAGCTTCGCCGCTGGCGTCGTCGCGAAGGCCCTTCCCTTCTCCGTTGGGGGAGAAATCTTGAGCAGCCTCATCGCCTGAAGGGCGTTGACTATGTTGTCGCCGTAGAGCTTTGAGTTCTTGAAGGTGACGAGTTCGTCGAGGGTGCCGAGCTTGGGCATGCCGCGGAGGAACGACACTATCTCCGGAGTGAGGTATACTAATGGGTGCGTTTCCCTGTAAACCCCTAAGAGGGCTTTTCCAAAGTCAGTTATGCCGTTCTCATCGGCGAGCTTCCTCTTCCTGAGGGCGTTGAGCCATCCCTCCGGAACCTTCCCCGTCTCATCGAGGAGTTCGAGCATCTTGATTATCTCGCTGTCCACTATAACGTCCGGCAGTTCCCTCAGCTCAATAGAATCCGTTATCTCGAGGAGCTTTCTTCCGGCCTCGGTGAGCTTTATCCTGTTACCCTCAAGCTCGACGAAGCCGAGGATGTAAAGCTCTATTGCCCTTATCTGGAATTCCTCCGGGAGCTTCTCCTCGATCTCCACCTGGCTCTCGGTTTTCTTCATCTCCCTGAGTATCTCAATGTGCCTCTTCTTCAGATACATACCAACACCTCCTTTCTCTTTGATTTTGTCCTTATAAATCAATCCGCCGTTTTTATTAACTTAAAGTTTTTAAAAATTTCGGTAACTAAAATCTGGGAAGGTTTAAATACCCCGTCCGCGGACTCCCGCTTGGTGAGAGCATGAGAAACACGATAGTTTTAGTGAGAACCGACAGCTTCCAGAAGGCCAGCATAGCCCTAGCAGACCTCGTTCGCTACGGCGGCATGAAGATACGCGGCGACCCGAGGATAATTCCTCCCGCTCTGTCCGACTGGGCCTTTGAGCAGATAAGCGGTGAGAAGCCGAGAAGGAAGTTCAGGGCACACGTCGTTGTCCAGATAGACCTTCTTCCTGCAAAGGCGATAGGAAGGCTGATGGACATTCATCCACCAGCTCATGTCCTCGTAATCCCGCCCGATACCGACGTCTGGGATGAACTGATGCGCCTATGGAAGACCTTTGAGAAGCTTAAGGGCTTCCACCCGCCGAAGAGGACGAAGGCCGAGGAGCTGAGGGAGAAGAGGAAGGAAGAGGAGGGGTTAGAGGAATTTTAATCCTTCTTTCATAGCTGCACTCCGTAGATCTCCATCCAGCGTGGCCAGCGTTTTAATTCCGTTTATCTTGCATGATGCGGAGTATAATCGCGTCGTTTGGCAGAAGATTATGTGCTCTCATTAGATGGTAGGCCTCTTCTACTGTCTCTTCGTCCACAGGGAGAATGTGGAACTGCTCAATAAAGTCCCAAGGCTCTCTGTCTGTGATAAATTCGTTTATCCTCTTATATTGCTTAACGGTAAATGGCGAAACGCCAGATTTCAGACGGATGTAATGGAACAGAAACTCACTGGCAACAATATCGTTTATTATCGCAATGGCGTTTTCATCTGCAAGCGTGTTCATGATTTCAACTGCCTCTGGGTTTCCCTTCAGTCCCTTCGATTAGAACGGAGGAATCCACAAAGACCTCGATCATTGGAGGTACCACTCCTCCTCATCAATGTTGCCTTGGAACTTCCCCAAGTACTTGTTTAGAATTTCCCTTTTAACTCTCTTCTTCTCTTCCCTCTTTAAAAGGAGCGAGATTTCCCTTTTGATGACCTTTTCAAGTCCGTTGGGCACGTTTATCACTATCTCCCCCATGCTCTCACCGTTAATGAATAGGTTAGGGAAAATTCAAACCTTCACTTCTTCCGCTTCTTAATCCTCACGTTGGCTATATCGCCGAGTGTTGGCTCGTAGTCCCTCGGAATGGTCTTCTTCTCCATCGGCTCGGCCTCGGACGTCTCGATGAGCTTTATCCTGAAGTACTTCTCCAGCTTCTTGGCCTCCTTTATGGTCGGCTCGCGGTGGCCGTGGGCTATTGCCCTGAGGTCGTTCATTGAAAGCCCTATCTCCTGGGCCAGCTCCTGGTAGCTCTTCTTCGAGCGCTGTATGGCCTGGTAAACCCTCTCGGCGTAGTCCTCAACGATCTCCTCGGTGTAGAGCGGCCTCTCGGTCCGCGGCTTCGGGGCCGGCTTTGGTCTCGGGCTTGAGTATGTTCTTCTCCTCGGCTGTCTTCCGGTTGGCATTATGCTGAACGTGCCGGGCTTCTTGCCCCCGTACTTCTCGTAACACCTATCGCAGACGAGAACCTCTGCACCCTCAATCCGTATCCTGTGACCGGGTCCCCTTATAGGTGCCCCGCATATCTCGCAGTACCTGGGCTTGGCCTTCCCCATTCCTATCACCTTCTTGCTCCACTTAAGGCTCTGAGTCAGGCTTTTTAAACCCCACGATGAGCTTATATCGATGGCAGAGGTAAAGGTGGAGAAGCTTAAGGAGTTCAACCAGGAAATCCTTGAGCGGCTGATAGAGATTTACATGCGCGGCTACGAGGGGATGCGCGAGTACGGCGGCGAGGGCGAAGGCTACGCGAAGCGCTACCTTCGATGGTGCTGGGGGAAGGCCAAGGACGGCTTCTTTATCGCGAAGCTCGGCGACGAGATAGCGGGCTTTATAGTCTGCGACAACGACTGGTACAGCAAGTACGAGGGCAGAACGGTTGGGGCGATTCACGAGTTCGTGGTGGACAAGCGCTTCCAGGGCCACGGAATAGGGCACAGGCTGATGGAAAAGTGCCTCGATTACCTGAGCAGGTACAACGACAGGATAGAACTCTGGGTCGGCGAGAAGAACGAGGGTGCGATGAGGTTCTACGAGGAATACGGCTTCAGGAAGGTGGGCCAGAGCGGAATCTGGGTGCGAATGGTCAAAGATGTCCATGACAAAGGTTAAAATCCCTTCCACCTTACTTTTCTCAGGTGATAAGATGCCGTGCATACATCCCCCGGACAAAGTTGAGAATGTAAATGAGGAAAGCTTCATCCGTAAGGACGGCGGTAGTTTGAGGGTGAGGATAGAGAACGAGGGCGAGACCCTTGAGACGACGATGAGCGGCTCCCTGAAGAGCGTTGAGGAAATCGCCGAGATGCTCGGGGTGGAGGCCCAAGACGGCAGGATTGAGGCGGTCGTCGACGGCGTGAAGGTCAGAATGGAGCGCGGGAAGCTCGAGCTTGAGTTCGAAAACGGGGAGAAGATGAGAATAGAGA
>WAMH01000064.1 GCA_015522395.1 Thermococcus sp.
CCTTGTAGCGGTTTCTAACGGTCACCTCGGTAACGTGGGCCACCTCTGCAACCTCGCGCTGGGTCTTTTTCTCGCCTTCAAGGAGAGAAGCCACATACAGAGCAGCCGCGGCCAGTCCAGTCGGACCCTTCCCGCTCGTTATGCCCCTCTCTATTGCCTCCTTCAGTATCTCCTTGGCCCTCTTCTTCGTTCTCGCGCTCACGTTGAGTGCATCGCCGAAGCGGTCAACGTACTCTATTGGACTCGTTGGGCGGAGGTTGAGGTTCAGGCCCCTCGCCATGAAGCGGTAGCTCCTCCCTATCTCCTTCTTCGAGACCTTTGAAACCGCCGCTATCTCGTCGAGCGTCCTCGGAATCCCCTCCATCCTGCAGGCGGCATATAGAGCGGCAGAAACCATTCCTTCTATGGACCTTCCGCGGATGAGCTTCTTCATGACGGCCTTCCTGTAGAGCGCTGCAGCGGCCTCCTTAACGCGGCGCGGGAGACGCATCTGGGCCGCCATCCTGTCGAGTTCGCTGAGCGCAAAGGCGAGGTTTCTCTCGGCGGCGTCGTTTATGCGCATCCTCCTCTGCCACATACGGAGTCTTCTCAGCTTACTACGGTACATACCCCTTATCTGGTTCCCGTGTATGTCCTTGTCGCGCCAGTCGATATCGGTGGAGAGGCCCTTATCGTGGATCATCAGCGTCATGGGCGCACCGGTTCTGGCGCGCTTGGCCCTCTGATCGGGATCGAAGGCGCGCCACTCCGGGCCTTCATCAACAACATTCTCCTCAAGAACGTAGCCACACTTGGCGCAGACGATTTCGCCCCTCCTCGGGTCGTAGATGAACTCGGTCGAACCGCAGACCGGACACACCCTCTTACCAGCCAAAAACTCTCACCCCCTCTTTCTGGGGGCAGGGCGTCTCGCCTTTCCGCCCTTCGAGCGCTTTCCGCCAGACTTGCCGGCCTTCCCAGACCTGGATTTTCCGGGCTTTGACTTCCTAGAAGAATCAACGTAGAGCAGTGCACCGACGTAACCCTCAGGATTTCTGACCCTCGGCTTAACCGCCACGTAGGGCCTCTTCACCGGCCCAAAAACGTCCTTAACTGTCCCCACGAGGGTAAGCCCCTTGTCAACCACGGGTGAATTGAGCGAGGGGACCCAGTCGGACCTCAGAATGAGGAACCCCTGCTTTGCGTAGTGAGAAACTTTGCCAAGGCGCCTCATAGCCCCACCCCAAAACGACATATCCTTTTAAGCTTTTCGATTTTACCCTTATAAATTTTTCGGAGATTCTCCAAAAGCTTTTTATTAAGAAACGAGCAAGGGAAGAAGTTGGGAGAACTGATGAAGTGCCTCGTTGTTGGACACCTTACCAGGGACGTAATCGTTAGGGGCTCCAGCTTCGAGACACGAATCGGTGGGGGCGCCTACTATTCTGCCGCGGCACTCTCAAGGTTCTGCGACGTTGAGGTTCTGACGAGCTACGGGGGGGATTTTCCGGAGGAGTGGGTTAAGGTGCTTGAGGAAATGGGGATAACCGTTAACGCCATACCCGGGGAGAGGAGCACGACTTACAGGCTCGAGTACTTCGACGCGAGCAGGAGGGAGCTGACGCTCATCTCAACCGCGGCAAAAATAGACGAACTGCCCGACGGGAGGTACGACATCATCGTTTTGAACCCGGTGGCCGGAGAGATAGGAAGGAAGGCCATCAAGGCCGCGAAGGAGAGGGGAAAGCTCATCGGAGCGGACGTTCAGGGCTTCATTAGGCGGCCTTTCCCCGGAAAGGTGAGGATAACGGGGATACCCTTCGAGGTCTTCAGGGGCATCCACGTGCTCCACGCGGACGTCTCCGAGGCCGGCTATATCAGGGGTCTTGATCCGGAGGGCGTTGAAGTCCTCCTCATCTCCAACGGGGAGGAGGAGGGAACGGTATACAGGAGGGGACGGGCTTACAGGTACAGGCCCGCGGTAGTCAGGGTGGAGGAAACCACCGGTGCTGGAGACGTTTTTCTGGCAGCGTTCACCTACTTCTACCGCGAGTGTCCCTTCGTTCAGGCACTAAAGAAAGCCGGGGCCTTTACGGCGCTCTTTCTGAAGTACAGGCACTTCGATTTTCCGGAGTATGAGCTGAACGAGACCGCGATGAGGGTTCACGTAAAGCCCTTGGAGAGGAAAGCGCTATAAGGGTACCTACGTAGTAGGAACGTCGATGATGACACGTCAGCACGCTGAAACGTGATGAGAAAACCGGACTGAGGTGATTTTATGGACCGCTACGTTCTCCTTCTGAAGGCCCCGCGAGGCTACGACATCTCCCCCGTTAGAGAGGAGCTGAAGGAGTTCATCCGGGAAAGGCAC
>WAMH01000065.1 GCA_015522395.1 Thermococcus sp.
CACCTTCTTCACCCACGGTTAGCTTTTAAGGAGGGCTTAAAAAGTTTCCCGACGGGGCGGTAAAAAAAGGGGGAAGTCACCTTCTCCTGAAGAGCAACAGCATGCCCAGCACCACGAGAAGCCCCACCGCAACACTGCTGAAGAAGGGGACAGAATCTTTAGAAACACAGGTTACACTACCCTGAGTGACTGTGAAATAGTTGTCACCACAGTCGTCGGTGTTGCCTTGAGAATCTTGAACGTTGTCTATGAACAGATAACCGTCAGACTTAGTGGAAGCAGAAGTGTAATCTACAGTTGGCGGTTGTGTAGTTGAGTACGTCTGGCCATATACATTTGTCCCGTCTATATACCAGTTAACGGTGATAGTATAGGAATGTAACTCCTCCTGAGTTTCAGAGATCTCTATCTTAAGTGTATGCCACGTTCCCAATGTTATACCTCCAGCATAGTCGGTAACATCGTGACAGGTACCACCGAAACATGCATACAACGCATGTCCTGCAGCACTTCAAGTAAAAGAAGGAGTATACCCCTGAGAGTCCGTATATGCCACTTTCATTAAGGTAACATCCTGACCCGGGCTCTGGTTCATAGTTGAATCCCATTGAACGTAAAACCCTGAAGCTCCAATAGGAAGGTTGTATGAATACTGAACCTCAGTGGAAGGATCAAGTTTCAGACAGTAATCCGTGGCGGCCGATACGTTAGGGGCTTTAGCTACCATTAACACCAAGACAAAAAACATAAAACCCAACATGATCCACCGTTTCATATGCATCCCCCACAAGATTAGGCATCATCCTATTAGAGGCAAAGAGGTTAATATAGTTTACGATTTTAAAAACAGCCTCCCCATGTTAACGAGAAAAGTTTCACCCTTCTCGCTCAGCCTGTAGTAAACGCGGCGTCCTTCACGGCGCGATTCCTCGACGAGACCCATGCTCTCAAGCTCGCGGAGGTGCTGGTAGACTGCCTGGTACTTGAGCGGCTTTTTCAGTGCCTCCCATATCTCGTAGCCGTACATATCCCTCCCACTCAGGAGTCTCAGTATCTCCAGCTTGGTTCCGCCGAGAGAGAACCTTTCCCTGCCCTCGGAGTACTGGCCCTTCAGCCCGGAGCTCGTCACGACGAGGGTGACCCTGTCGTCCCCCTTGAAGTAGCCTTCCTTGGCAAGCTTCAGGAGCGCCGAGACGATGACAGAGGAAGCATACTCGGCAAAGACCCCCTCCCTCGCAAGAAGCCTCTGACCAAGGTCGAGCTCATCCTCACCCACCAAAACCGCGGTTCCACCGCTCCCTTCTATGGCCTTCAGGGCGAGCTCCTTCATGAGGGGGTTCCTCACGTAGAGGGCAAGGGCCCTCGTGGGCTCGACCCTGGGCTCGGTTCCAAGGACTTCACTAGCTATCGGCGAGCACCTCTCAGCCTGCACTGCTATGAGCTTAGAAACCTCATCGATTACCCCGATGCGCAGGAGCTCAACGAAGCCCCGGTAAATGCTGTAAATGTTGCTCCCGCTGCCCGTGGGAACCACCACGTGGGTCGGTTGAGCTCTTCCCAGAGCTCAAAGGCTATCGTCTTCTGGCCCTCCAGACCGACGAGGTTGCTCTCGGGGGTGACGTTGTAGAGCCCCTTTCCTTCGGCGAGTCCCTCGGCGTAGCCAATGCACTCGTCAACGCTCTCACCGTAACGTATCAGCCTTGCCCCGAAGGCGGTTATCTGGTTGAGCTTCCCCTGTTCCAAGAGCCTCGGCACGACCGTGTAAGCCGGTTTTCCAGCCCTGGCCGAGTAAGCTGCAAGGGAAGCAGCCGCGTTCCCGTTGCTCGCAATCACAAAGCCGTTCCCAGCGTGGGGGAGGCCGTAGGAGACCGCCACCGTCATGAACCTGTCCCGGAAGGATCCTGTGGGATTCCTCGTCTCGTCCTTGATGAAGACCCTGAAGCCCAGCTCCTCGGACAGTTTAGCCCTGATAAGTGGAGTGCCTCCTTCGTGGAGACTGACTATCTCTTTGACATCGGGAAGAAGCTCCCTGTACCTCCAGACCCCCCTCTCACGCGTCTCCCAACGGGACGGATCGATCATCTCGTAGTCGTACTCGAGGGGAACCCTGCGGTTGCAGCAGAACGGGGAAACAACGGGAGGGGAGGCGCCCGCGGCACCCCGAGGGATCCTCATGTAAACCCTCCGCTCAGCGGAGCCTTATAGCGTCAAGGTTGTTAGGTGCGCGGGTCCTTATGTTGAATCTCTTGTGTATGCTGCTCGAGAGGTCAAGGCACTTGTGAGCCTCGCCGTGGACGGTTATTATCGTCTCGGGCCTCGGCCTGAGCCTTGCAACGTAGTTCATGAGCTCCCTCCGGTCCGCGTGGCCCGAGAAACCGTCGATGGTGTAAACCTCCATGTTGACGTTAACCACCTCGGTCCTCCCATCCTCACCGACTAGGGGTATCTCTTTCAAGCCCCTCTGCACCTGTCTTCCGAGGGTTCCCTCGGCCTGGTAGCTGACGAAAATCATGCTGTTCTTCGGATCCGGGGCGAGCTGCTTGAAGTACTCGACGCTCGGCCCTCCAACGAGCATGCCCGAGGTCGCTATGATTATCGCGGGCTCTCCGCTGTCTATGATGTCCTGCCTCTCCCTGCTGTTGGCGACGGGCTTGAATATCGGGTTCAGGAACGGGTTGTAACCCTCGTGGAATATCTGTTCCCTGAGTCTCCTGCTGAGGTACTCAGGATATGCGGTGTGGATCGCGGTTGCCTCCCATATCATTCCGTCGAGGTAAATCGGCACCTCGAGTCCGCCTATCCTCGCGTACTCCTCGAGGACCATCATTATCTCCTGCGCCCTTCCGACTGCCATAGCCGGGATGAGCACCTTTCCGCCGCGCCTTATCGTCTGATGTATGACCTCTATCAGCCTCTTCTCTGCTTCTTCACGCGGCATCTGGTAGTCGTTGCTTCCCCCGTATGTGGACTCCATGACCAGAGTTTCAACGCGCGGGAACCTGCTCACAGCGGGCTCGAAGAGCCTCGTCGGTATGAACTTGAAGTCGCCGGTGATGGCTATGTTGTGCAGGCCGTTTCCTATGTGGAGGTGGACTATTGAAGAACCGAGTATGTGGCCCGCGTTGTGCAAAGTAAGGCGCATGTCAGGGGCAATGTCCCTCACCTCACCGTAGTCCAGCGTGATGGTGTGCTTGATGACCTCCTTGATGTCCCTCGGCCTGTAGAGCGGCTCGACACCGTTCATCTTCTGGATCTCGATGAAGTCCTGCTGAAGGAGCACCATCAGGTCCCTCGTGGGCGGAGTGGCGTATATGGGCCCGTCGAAGAGCTTGTAGCGGAAGAGATACGGCAGCATTCCGCTGTGGTCGAGGTGGGCGTGGGTGATTATTATCGCGTCCAGAATGCCCGCGTCGAGGACGTAGCGGAACTCGGGGGCATCGAAGTGAGGGAAGGCCTTCTTTGGATCGCGCAGAGCGGCGATGTTGACCCCAAAGTCAACAAGAACGTAGCTCTCATTGGTCTGAACGAGGAGGGAACTCCTGCCCACTTCCTTAAAGCCGCCGAGGCCGGTTATCCTTATCCACTCACTTTTGGTTTCTGGCTTGCGGTAGATGTTCCTCCCGGCCTGACGGAGGAACTTCCTCCTGTCCTTGGCCTCGGCCTGGAGTATCTGTCTTATCGAGTAAATCGTCTGGCTCTGGAGAGGAGGAGTCCTGACGACCTTCGGCGCCCAGCGGACCCTCTGGGTTATCAGCCTGAGGCCCTCTCCGTTCTTTCCTATGACCTTCCCAGGCTTCTTGGCCTCGATTATAACCTGGCCGATGGAGGGGTCAAAGCTTATGTTGGTTATCTCCGCATCCTTGGGAACGAGCTCCTTTATCATCTCCTCCGCCTGTTCCGGCGGAATGAGAACGTCCGGGTCGGGCCTGATGCTTATCCTCTTCTTGAGAACCTTGGCGAGGTTCTTGATGAGCTCCCCGTCGCGCATTATTGCCTCGGGTTTCCTGACGTAGATGACGAGCTCCGGACCCTCGAACTCGACGTCGGTTATCCTCGCCTCCGGTGGGACCATCTGGCTTATAACTTCCTTGATGTCGCGCAGGATGTCATCGACGAAAGTTTCCCTTCTTATCACTGACACCACCTCACTCGGATAGGGCCTTAAGCTCCTCCTCGCTCCACTCGCGGTGACCTTCTCTGGTGATGGTAATCAGCGTCACACCTCCACCCGTGAAGACGTCCCTCCTGGTGGCGGCCCCTATGGCCCTGAGGGCGAGCTTAACCCCCTCCTCGAGGGGCATGTCCTCTTCAAAGCCGGATTCGAGTATTGAGAAGGCGAACTCCATTCCGGAGCCGGCGGCGGTGAACCTGTCCTCCGTGAGTCCGCCGGCGGCGTCTATTGAGTAGAGCCTGGGAGCGGAGTAATAGCCTCCTATGAGGAACCATGCAAAGTAAGCGTAACCCCTGCCCCCGTGAAGGATGTTAGAAGCGAGGGTTGCAAGGGCTTTAACGCTCATCTCCCTTCCGACCCTGGCCCTGTAGAGCTTTGCCTCCGAGCGGAGGAGCCGGACGAAGCTCAGAATGTCCCCCACGCTCCCGGCCCCGGCCAGGGCGAGGTGGTCATCAATCCAGAATACCTTGGTAACGTTATCCGAGAGCACCATGTTGCCGAGGGATGCCCTTCTGTCCGCTGCAAGGACCACGCCGTCCCTACATACAACGCCGACCGTAGTCGTTCCCTTTAGCTTCTCAGCCAATTACAACACCCCTGCTGGTATCTTTTTAGAATAGAAGAACCTCTACACCCGCACTTTGGGGGAATAGTATTTAAAGGTTTCGTCCAAAAGGATGCTTTAGATGCTCGGGGGTGGTGGAATGAAGGAGATAATCCTGCTCACCGGCCCGCCGCTCAACGGCAGGGACGAGTACATAGTCGAGGCACTCAAGCTCGCCAGAGGGGAAAGCTACGCCTACTACCACGTTTTTGACTATATACGAGAGGTTGGTAAGGAGAGAGGGGTAAAGATAACCCGGAAGAACGTCCTCGACTTCGCCATAAGCCACCAGAACCTGATGAACGAGATACGTGACGAGGCCTTCGAGAGGATAAGGGAGGAAATAGGCGGGAGCGACGCTGAACACCAGCTCGTATCAACGCCGAGCCTCTTCCGCTGGGGAAGCGGAAGCGTCATAGGATTCACCCTCAGCAACGTCAAGCTCCTAAAGCCCGACAGGGTGATAATAATCCTCGACGACGTGCTCTCAGTCAGAAGGCGGATAATCAACGACCCCGAGTGGTTCGAGCGCTTCGGCGAGAACCCGGACAACATAAAGCTTTCCACCCTGGTCATGTGGCGCGAAGATGCCATAAACCACGTCAAAACGCTCGTCCACGAGCTTAAGAAGGAGGGCATAGAGGTCCGCCACATCCTGCAGTTCGGAATAAGGCACCCGTACGGGGTCTTCCTGAACCTGCTATTCCACGAGGCGGAGAAGCCGATAGTCTACCTCAGCTATCCGATGACCGGCCATGAAGAGGAGTATTATCACCGCGTCAGAAACTTCTACGAAAGGCTAAGCGAGCACTTCACGGTCCTCGATCCCGGCGCTCTGGACGACTGGTGGGTCGTCGCTGAATACGACAATCAGGTGGCAAAGAACCCGGGCATAGAGAGGATAAGGATAAAGCACCTCCTCGATGGGGACGAGATAGACGAGCTTGAAAGAGAGGACATAGAGCAGGCGACCGACATACTGAGAAGACAGCTCGTCGAGCGCGACTTCAACCTCGTCGATGTGAGCAAGGCGATAGCGGTCTACCACTACGCGGAAGGCGTCTCGGCCGGTGTCATCAGCGAGATGGCCGAAGCTTACAGAACGCTGGCCGCGATATACCTCTACTACCCGTTCAAGAGGCGGCCGAGTCCATTCATGGAGTTCTACGGCATGCAGAACCCGTCGAGGAGGACGATGTTCAAAGATGAAGAAGATATGGTAAGGGCGATGGTTGAGGAGAAGGAGTACTGGGCGAAGGTTTAGAATTCGCTGTTCTCAAAGGAGTCCTTTATCTCCTCGTACTTTCTCCTTGCATCCTCCCTTTTGAAGTCACAGGGAATGGTATTCTCCCAGCCGGGACCGCCGAAGAGGGGTTTCTCGTTCGTGGCGAAGTAGAGGTACCTGCTCATGTGATACGAAAGGGAGGCGAACTGGTTGGCGAAGCATGCCATCCCCTCGTGCCTCCTGCCGAGAATCAGGGTGTAGAAGAACTGCACTATCACAATCAGCCCCACGATTATTCCAAGCACGTCCCTTATTATCGCGTAGAGGATCGCGAGCGGAATTCTGATGAGTGCCTCTATACGCTCTCCCATTTTCATCACCTTAACACTGTTTGAGGGAAACAGTAAGCGTTCGTGCCAACGTTTAAAAACTTAACGCACAATGGTGTAGGGGGTAACATGGGCGCGGAAGAAGAAATCGAGGTAGAACTCGTGGGTTTTCGAACTTTTTTCAGGGAATTCCTGCGGGTTCTGTACTATGTCAGGAGCATACTCCTCGGGCTCTTCGGGACCATAGCCCTCCTTGGGGTGGTGCTGGCCTTTGAGGAGGGAATAAACCTCTGGAACGGTGTGTACTTCGCGTTTATAACTGCCTTCACCGTCGGCTACGGCGACTTCACCCCGACTACTGCCGCCTCAAAGGTTCTCTGCGCGCTCATCCTTCCAGTTTTAGGGATGATCCTGACGGGCATAATGGTTGCGGCCGCGATGCAGGCCATATCGAGGCTCTACAGATCACAGCTCGAGAACAAGACC
>WAMH01000066.1 GCA_015522395.1 Thermococcus sp.
CTCTACAGGAAAGCCATGAAGGAGACCCTCGGCTCCGGAATCTTCAAAGTTCACGAGCTGATCTTAACCTCGCCCTTCGGCGTCGTCCCGCGCGAGTGGGAGTGGTTGGCTAAATACGACATAGTCGTCACCGGCCACTGGGCAGAGGAGGAAATAAAGCCCGCCGCTGAACTGCTCGCCAAGACCCTCGAGAAGTATCAGAAGGATGTCCCCATCATAGCCCACCTCGATGAGGCCTACGTAGAGATAGCCAAGCTCGCCTCCGAGATGACCGGTAGGGAGATAATCTTCACCCGCGTTGAGGATGGCACGACGAGCAGGGAGAGCCTCGAATCGCTCAAGGAGACTCTGAGGGAGTTCTACCTCGAGGGGAGCAAGGAGGACAGGACCTACCGCTACTTTGAGAACATAAGAAAGGTCTTCGACTTCCACTTCGGCGCCGGTGCTGGAGAGGCCGTTCTCCCCGACAACGGCCACGTCAAAGGTTCTAAGATGCTCCGCCTCTTTGTGGACAACCAGCAGACCGGAACCTTCAAGGACGGCGTTATAAGCGTCACCCCCTTCGGCATGCAGAGGGTTTACGACTCACTCAAAGCCTACTGGGTGAAGATTGATTTCGACCTTCGCGGTGACGTCTTCGCTGTGGGCGTTGACGAGGCCGATGAGAGGATTCGCCCCGATGACATCGTCGGCATAGTCCGCGGTGGAAAGGTCGTCGGCGTTGGAAAGGCTGTCTTGAGCGGAGAAGAGATGGTTCGTTCGAAGAAGGGCGTCGCCGTCAAGGTGAGGAAGAGGGCGTAACGCCTAAAAACCTCTCTCCTATTCTTCCATCATGCCCAGACATTTCAAGAAAGGCGTCAAGAGGGAGCACCACTTTCTCAAGGGCCTTGAGAAGCCTCTGGAAGAGATAGCTGCTATCCCTGGTGTTAAGAAGGTCATCCCCGGCAGGATATACGCGAGCGATTCCAGGGGCTTTGAGGTAAAGGTTTCACGCGAGACGAAGACGGGCTTAAAGCTCATAGCGAAGAGCGACGGGAGCGTTCAGGAGGTTTTTCTGGTCGTAGACAGGAAGGACCGCGAAGCTGTGAAGGATGCGATCTCCGCCATGTTCCAATGACCGAAACCCTTTTTAATTCCATTTTTTAACTCTGACCGTGGTGAAATGTAGTTTAAAATTCAGGTTATCAGTTTACGATTTAACTGCGGTCGTCATTGGGTAGTTTATTCGCTCGTTATGTCTTATCTTTCCATCGAAAAATTTCACAATCTCCGCTATGGCAGCCTAGATTTGGGCATTTTCACCCAGTCGCTCTCCTCAACGCTACACGGGCGCTTCTTCTATAATACCGTTGAGGCCCAGCTCTATGGAGTGAACAGTCACTTCGGCGTGCACTTTCAGCCGGTTCTTCTCCTCATCCTTCCTTTCTTTGCCATCCATCCTCCGGCGGAGACTCTCCTGATAATCCAGAGCACAGCCCTGGGCCTCTCAGTATCGCTGGCCTACCTGCTCGCGCGTGAGTACCTGAGCGAAGACAGAGCACTGTTAATGGCCTTTCTCTACGCCTTCAACTCGTCCCTTATCGGTATAAACGTCTTCGAGTTCCATCCAGTCTCCATAGCCGTCCCCCTCTTTCTCCTCGCGGCTCTGTTCATGAAGAGGGGGAACGTGCGGGCCTTTTATCTCGCCTCCGCCCTGATCCTGACCGTTAAGGAAGATGCTTTCCTTGGTGTTTTGAGCCTCTCCCTCTGGGGAGCGCTTTGGAATGGCTTGTCCAGGGACTCCCTCCGCAAAAACCGTGGTTCCTGGGTCATGGCGGTTGTCTCGACTATCTATGGCCTCATCACGGTCTGTTTCCTTATCCCGCACTTTGGGAGCGGTTACCTCTACGGAAGCCTCTACGACCGCCCTTCAGTCGGGAGGAGGAAGCTCCTTTACTTCGTCCTTTTCAACGCCTCATTCGGCTTTCTTCCACTCTTCAAGAGAAGGAATGCCGCCCTACTCACCCTTCCCTGGCTGGAGAGCCTCCTCGCCTCTCGCAAAAGCCAGACGATGTTCGGCTTCCACTACCCCTACATGCTCGTGCCTCTCTCCTTCTTGGCGGCCCTTGAGGTTGTCAAGGAGGTTGATTGGAGGCGTGTTTCGGTC
>WAMH01000067.1 GCA_015522395.1 Thermococcus sp.
GAACCGTCCAGGTCCCCGCTAATGGAAGGCCGATAGTGATGATGAAGGATGCTCAGACCACCGGCGGCTACGCGAAGATAGCGACGGTGGTAAGCGCTGATTTACACCTCCTGGCTCAAAGCAGGCCCGGGACGAAGGTGCGGTTCAGGGCGGTGAGCGTTGAGGAGGCCCAGGAAGTCCTGAGAAGGCGCGAAAAAACGCTGAAGGCGATAGAAGAGTTCCTCGCGGGAGAAATGAGGGCATACAGAATCAAAATCGGAAAAGAAGAGAGGATAGCTTTCACAAAAGTGGAAAAGGGCTAATCCTTCTTGCGCATTACCTTGACGACCTTGTAGGTCTTCCCGTTGCACTCGACTTCCCCGGTTACCTCGATTATCTTCACTTGGTCGCCTTCGAAGAGGCCCTCCGGGCGGAAGAGGTCCTGTTTGTCCCGCTCGTCGCAGTCCTCGAACTTCAGCCGTATCACCGAGCCGGCTATCGCCATCCTCGGCTCAACAGCCACTTCGATGCTCGGCTCAACGACCTCCACAACGCGCACCTTGCCCTCGTGGAGCGGGCAGGAGTGCGACGGCATGCTCCTTACGCGCAGGATTTTGTACCTCCTTCCGGGTTCGAGGTTTCCAACGCAGACTCCTGCAAGCTTGCACGTTTTGCACGGCTCGGCGGGGCCGCAGAATATGAACTCAACTCCCGGCCTTGCCAGCTTTTCCCCAACTAACGTGATTATTGCCATTCCAAACACCTCCGTCGTGAGTGATGACAGTCAGATGACTCCGGTGATTTTAGCGGCCTTCTCGGCCGCCTCCCTAGTTAAACCGTCCTTTCCAAGGATCGTGTAGCGCTCGGGCCTTATCCTGTGGGCAATCGTGAGGGCCTCGACGATTACCTCAGGCTCGATCCCCAACTCGTATGCGTTAGTTGGCGCGCCAACCCTCTTTAAGGTTTCCCTAACGCGCTCCCACTTGAGGCCGTGGAGGTAGGCCATTATTATCGTTCCGACGCCGACCTGCTCGCCGTGCAGAGCCGGCTTTTCAAGGAGGGAATCAAGGGCGTGGCTGAACAGATGCTCGGCTCCGCTGGCAGGCCTCGATGAACCCGCTATGCTCATCGCCACGCCGCCGCTTATGAGGGCCTTAACGACCTTTCTAACGCTCTCCTCATTGCCCAGCCTTATTATGTCCGCGTTGCGCATTATCATCTTGGCGCTCATCAGACTGAGCGATGCCGCGTACTCGCTGTAGTACTCGCCCTTTATCCTGTGGGCTAGCTGCCAGTCCTTTACAGCCGTCAGGTTGCTTATGACGTCCCCAACTCCGGCCGCTAAATAGCGGTAGGGTGCGGTCTTTATCACCTTCACATCGGCTATTACAGCTATCGGGGGGACGGCTTTGAGGGACGTCTTGAGTCCAAGGTCCCTTATGGAGGCGTTGGCGCTCGCTATGCCGTCGTGGGAAGCTGTGGTTGGGAAGCTGATGAATGGAACTCCCGCTTTAAAGGAAGCTAACTTCGCCACGTCGATTATGCTCCCGCCGCCGACCGCTATGAGCCAGTCCGAGCGGTGGTCTCTGACTATGGAGAGAACCCTCTCCACCTCTTCCATCGTCGCACCCTTAACCGTCACGCCCTCGACCTCGTATTCCCCCCTAAGGACGTTCTCAACCGCCTCCCCGGCTATCTTCTTCGTTCTTGGGCCGTAGAGCACGAGGGCTTTCCTCCCCAGCCCAAGGCGCTTGGCAACGTTAGCCGTCTCTCCTATGAGGTTCTCGCCTAAAAGCACCTCCCGCGGGAGCTGCATCAGATGCACTTCTCTCACCACCTCCAGCATTAGGGTGGGAAAAGCTTTAAGGCTATCGGAGCAAGGGGCTATGGTGGTCGAATGGGTCTCTACGAGTTCTTTTACGAGTACTTCGTGCTTCCAATCAAGGACAACGAGGGTTACAACCCGGTGAACACGATAACCTACGCGATAATCCTTGGAATCGCGGTTATACTGCTCTACAAGATGCTCAAGCGCATGGGCATCCGGGTTGACGAGCGGTTCTTCAAGGCCCTAATCCCCTACATAATCCTCGGCCCGCTGATGAGGAGCATGACGGATGTGGGAATCCTCAGGAGGACCTACCTGACGGTCAGCCCCGGCGGCTACTTCGTCATAGCGGCCTTCGCGATAGCCTCGCTCTACGCCGTCTGGAGGCACACCGGGCCGGACGAGAAGCTCTACCCGATTTACCGCGACTTCGGCTGGGTTCTCGTCGGGGGCCTGCTCTTCATCCTAATAATAAACTTGGACAAGGTGCACTTTAACTGGGCGGTTCTGAAGTACTTCATCCCCGCCCTCCTGGTAGCGGAGGCCTTCATCTGGATTCTGACGAGGAAGTTTAAGCTGATAAAGGACAACGGTTTGCTATTCTACACCCACTTCTACGACGCAACGACGACCTTCGTTGGAATCCAGTTCTTCGGCTTCTGGGAGCAGCACGTCCTTGCGAGGTGGCTGATGGGTCTCCTAGGAACTCCGGCAGCGATGTACCTTGAGAAGTTCGTCATCCTCCTTCCCGTGGTCTGGATACTCGACAGACTCATGGAGGGAGAAGACGAGGATTTAATCAACTTCGTCAAGCTGACCGTGTTCATCCTCGGCTTCGGCCCGGGGACGAGGAACTTCCTGATAATGCTCATGGGTGGTGGTTGAGATGGAGTTTGAGTGGAACGCGATAGCCAAGGAGATTGCCTTAGAGGTTGAGAAGGCCGTTATCCCGCTCTTCGGCACGGCAAAGGCCGGTGAGGTTATCGGGGAGAACGCCAGCGGCGATACCACCGACTACGTGGACAAGGTTTCTGAGGACATTGTCCTATCGAGGCTCGAACCCCTCGGCGTCAACATCGTCAGCGAGGAAGCCGGGGTAATCGACAACGGAAGCGACTACACCGTCGTTATTGACCCGATAGACGGCTCCTACAACTTTACTGCCGGGATACCGGTTTTCGCTTTCAGCTTTGGGGTCTTCAAGGGAAAGAGGCCCGTTTACGGTGCCATCTACGAGTTCCTCCCGAAGAACTTCTACGAGGCGGTTCCAGGAGAGGGCGCGTTCCTCAACGGGAGGAGAATTCACGTGCGGAAGCCGGAGCGCGGAAAGGAGGCCTTGAGCTTCTACACGCGCGGAAGGTGCACGGGGATCATAAAGAAGGTCAAGCGCGTCCGCGTTTTGGGGGCGATAGCGGTTGAGCTTTCCTATCTGGCAAAGGGTGCACTCGACGGCGTCTTTGACATAAGGAACTACGTGAGGCCGACGGACATAGCGGCCGGCGTCCTTATAGCAAGGGAAGCAGGGGCGATAGTGACCGATGAGAGGGGAAGAGAGCTGGAGGTTAAACTCAGCGCCACCGATAAGACCAACATAATAGCGGTCGACGACGAGTACCTCCTGAAAACCATCCTGGAGGAGCTGGAGAATGGCTCTTGAGCGCTACTTCCACCGCTACGGAAAGGCGACCTTCAGCCTGCTCCTCATAAACCTCGCCGTCTATACCCTGGAGGCGATCCTGAGCGGGAACCCGATAAGCATAGGCTCAAACATCCTGCTCGTGCTAGGCCAGTGGAACTATGCGGTTCTGCACTACGGCTGGTGGTGGCAGCCATTCACGGCCATGTTCGTCCACGTCGGCATACTCCACATAGCCTTCAACATGTACTTCCTCCTCGTCATGGGGAGCCAGCTTGAGCACGTGATAGGTCCAAAGCGGCTGACTGGAGTTTACATCGTCTCGGGCCTCTTTGGAAACCTGCTGACGCTCGTCATGCTACCGCCGAACACTGTAAGCGCAGGCGCCAGCGGAGCGCTCTTCGGAATAGCGGGAACTCTGATAGTCATGATGGGCGTCATCGGCGGCAACATGCAGGCGGCATTGCTCAACGCGTTCTTCCTCTTCGTGATCAACAGCATCCTGCCGGGGGTCAACGCCTACGCCCACCTCGGCGGCCTGCTCGTGGGAGTGGCCATCGGATACTACTATGGAAAGAGGATCAAAAGGCGCATGGCTCTTGCCTACAGGTACGGATACTACTGAAGACGCCGAAAGATTTAAAAATGACCCCCGGAAGGTATAACCCGAGCGCTCGGGCAGTGCCGGGGTAGCTTAGCCTGGTCAGAGCGCTCGGCTCATAGGGCCGCTCCCCTTCGGGGGAGCCTGAGAAACCGAGAGGTCCGGGGTTCAAAGCCCCGCCCCGGCACCATAAGAAACTTTTGCCAAGCAAAAGTTTCATCAAAGTTGGTAGCTCCTTCTTGAAATGCAATTTTCTTGAGTGGTTTCTTTTTAATGTGTGCTTGAGTGTTAGGAACTTAGAGGATTGCATTATTTTGTTGGTTTGGCTTTAAAATCGACGCCCTTCGGGCGTCAACGAGAGGCAAAACCCCCATCATGGAATTCTTTCTCAACATTTCCCTTTGTAAAATAAGCATATTAGTATAAAACCACTTTTTCCTTAGGAACTTTCCTTTACTGGAGAGCTACGAACTTTTGGTGAACTGCTGTTTCAAATGGGGTTTATTCTTGAACTTGCCCGTTCTTCGTGGTTCTTCTTTGGGATAACGCCCGAAGGGCGTTAAAAAGTTGAAACCTGTTTGGCTTGCTTTTTTAAGGGAAAACTCGGTTGGAGTTTGAACTCCTGAAGAGACATGCAAACTCGTTCTGGCTATTTTGGTGGAAGTTTACTCTTTGGTCAAACTTTGCATGGCAAAGTTTGCTTGCTTCGCAAGCGCTGGCGGAAGGTTGGGTGCCTTTTTAATAGTGTTTATTAAGTGTTGGGTTTCTATTCTATTGGCCTGTTTGTTAGTGTTTCCCCCCTTACAATAGCGTCCAGAGGACGCCGAAAACAAAGTTGAAACTGCCCGGAGGGTTTCGTTTAGTTTTAGCCCTCGACTTGAATTGCTTTTTGGAGAGTGCACGACCGGTTTTCCGCCAGTTTGAGGGACATTCTTTTCGCCAGCCGTTCTTAAGGGCTGAGCGTGGATTGTGGAAGCTTATTCTTTGGTCGAACTTTACGATTGTTTTGAGAGAGGACCCATTAGGAACTCATGTTAGAGGGGTTTACAAAAAAAGAC
>WAMH01000068.1 GCA_015522395.1 Thermococcus sp.
CGCGCTCCTCTTTCCCAAGCGCCTCGCGAACCTGGGCCTCGATCTCAACGCGCATGAGTTCCTCGCGCTCCCGATGGTACTCAGCGGCGGCCTTAACAAGTGCCTCGTAGAGACGCCACATCTCGGGAAGGTACTCAGGTTGCCACTGAACGCCCATTACAAAGCCATCAACACCCTCTATTGCCTCTATGAGTCCATCGTCGGAGTAGGCGCTTGGTCTGAGGCCCTCCCCCACCTTCTTGACCGCCTGGTGGTGGAAGCTGTTGACGCGCAGGTGAACCTCGTTCGTTCCTTCTATGTCAAGGTCCTCCTTGAGAATCTCGTAGAGCTTGGAGTCCATCTTTATCCTTACCCCGTGAACCCTCTGGGCCGGTCCGATGAGTCTAAGCTCCCAGTCGTGCTTTATAGCCTTCGGAATCTCGTTTATGTCCTGGTAGAGGGTTCCTCCGAGGGCGACGTTGAGAACGTGCATGCCCCTTCCAATTCCCAGGATCGGGATGCCCCTCTCCACTGCACCCCTCACGAGGGCCGTCTCGAACTCGTCGCGCTCCAAGTCAACGGACTTGATAAGGCCTGATGGGTCTTCCCCGTAGACATTCGGATGCACATCCGGGCCCTCTATAAGGAGAAGTCCATCGACGTGCTCGAGAACCTCCTCTGGCGAGCCGTTTGGTGCAAAAACCGCCGGAACGCCGCCAGCAAAAACAACGCGCTCAACGTGGGTCCTGTCGAGGAAGAGCCTGTGGGCAAAGTGATCGACCTGACCGATTATACCTATCAGCGGCCCCATGACCACCACCGGAGAGGTTTAGAATGGAGGCGTAAAAAGATTTTGGAATAGAGAAATGGGGATTCAGCCCCTGAGGGCCTTTATCTCTTCCTCGATGACCTCAGCGAGCCTCTTGACACCCTCGCGTATTGTCTCTTCCGGAACGTAGGTGAAGTTGAGCCTCATGGTGTTCTTGACGTCACGGTGGGCGAAGAAGGCCTCACCCGGAACGTAGGCGACGCCCTTTGACACCGCCTTCTCGAGCATCATCTTGGTGTCTATCCCCTCCGGAAGGGTGAGCCAGATGAACATTCCTCCATCGGGCCTGGTCCACTCGACACCCTCGGGCATGTACTCCTCGAGGGCCTCGAGCATCGCGTCCCTGCGTGGCTTGTAGAACTCCACTATCTCGGGTATGTGCTCGTCGAGGTAGCCGTTCTCGACGTACTTCCAGGCTATCACCTGGGCGAGGGTGTTGGCGCAGAGGTCTATGCTCTGCTTCGCTATCTCCATCTTCCTTATGAACTGGGGCTGAGCCGCTATCCAGCCAAGGCGGAAGCCGGGCGCGAGTATCTTAGAGAAGGTTCCCAAGTAAATGACCCTGCCGGTGTCGTCGAAGTGCTTGACAGGCGGAACTGGATCGCCGGAGTAGCGAAGCTCCGTGTAGGGGCTGTCCTCGATGATGAGGAAGTCGTACTCGTCCGCCAGCTCAACTAGGCGCTTCCTCCTGTCGACGCTCATCGTTACTCCCATCGGGTTCTGGAAGGTCGAGACGGTGTAGACAAACTTAACTTTCTTTCCCTGGGCCTTAAGCTCCCTCAGCTTCTCCTCGAGGAGGTCAACACGCATTCCGTCGTGGTCCATGGGTATGCTGATGAATTCCGGATCGTAATACTTGAAGGCCTGGAGTGCAGCCAGGTAAGTAGGTCCTTCAACCACCACGAGGTCGCCGGGGTTTATGAAGACCCTGCCTGCCAAATCCAGGGCCTGCTGACTTCCGGCTACCATCATTATCTCCACCTTGCTCGTCGGAATGCCGTAGCGCTTTTCCATCCACCTGGCGAGGGCAAGGCGGAGCGGGGTAAAGCCCTTGGTGGTGCCGTACTGGAGGGCCTTGTCGGCGTGCTTTTCAAGAACTTCCTTGGTTATTTCCTTTATCTGCTCAACCGGAAAGGTCTCCGGCGCGGGAAGACCCCCGGCGAGCGAGATTATGTCCGAGGTCTCAACGAGCTTGAGAAGCTCTCTGATCTCCGAGGCTTTCATTCTGCGGGCTTTCTCCGAGAAGTACCTCTCAAACTCAAGTGAACCTGAGCCCAGCTTGCGCATGAGCTTTTCCTCCATCTTCCTCACCCCGTGAATGAACACCTTTGAGCACGTAACCAACTCTATACACGAAGAGTTAGCGGCAATCGGTTATAAACCTTTCCACAATAGTCGTTGAAGGGGTTTACAATGATAAAGGCTCTTTGTGGAGTATCTTTCTGAACACAAAGGTATTATGCGGGACATCAGTGGACGGGAAAGACCTATAAACCCCCTCGCAGAGATTGAGAGTTACACGAGGGGTGATGACATGCCGGTGGTTAAGGAAGTGCTCGAGATAGCGCAGGAGATTAAGGACATGCGGATACGCGGTGCCGGAAAGATCGCTCGCTCTGCGGCCTACGCTCTCCAGCTACAGGCCGAAAAGAGCACCGCTAAGGACGTTGAAGAGTTCTGGAGTGAGATGAAGCAGGCGGCGAAGATACTCTACGAAACGAGGCCGACGGCCGTTTCTCTCCCCAATGCGCTCCGCTACGTCATGCACCGCGGCAAAGTGGCGTACTCAAACGGTGCTGATTTAGAACAGCTCCGTTACGTCATCATAACGGCCGCCAAGGAGTTCATCCACAACTCGGAGAAAGCCGTCGAGAGGATCGGCGAGTTCGGGGCGAAGCGCATAGAGGACGGCGACGTCATAATGACCCACTGCCACAGCAAAGCGGCCACGAGCGTCATGAAGAAGGCCTGGGATATGGGCAAGGACATAAAGGTCATCGTCACCGAGACGAGACCCAAGTGGCAGGGTAAGATAACAGCGAAAGAGCTTGCGGAACACGGGATTCCGGTCATCTACGTCGTTGACAGCGCGGCGAGGCACTACATGAAGATGACCGACAAGGTCGTGATGGGGGCCGACAGCATAACCGTCAACGGCGCGGTGATAAACAAGATTGGAACGGCTTTGATAGCACTGACCGCCAAGGAGCACCGCGTCTGGACGATGATTGCAGCGGAGACCTACAAGTTCCACCCGGACACCATGCTCGGCCAGCTAGTCGAGATAGAGATGCGCGACCCGACGGAGGTTATCTCTGAGGAGGAACTAAAGACCTGGCCGAAGAACATAGAGGTCTGGAACCCGGCCTTCGACGTTACCCCACCCGAGTACGTCGACGTTATCATAACCGAGCGCGGCATAATCCCACCGAGCGCGGCAATCGACATCCTGAAGGAGGAGTTCGGCTGGGCGCTCAAGTACCGCGAGCCTTGGGAGGACTGATCAAAGTTCGCTGGAGAGCCACAGCACTTTCAGCTCCTCTATATCCTCCTCGCTTTTCAAATTTATAATTCTCACAACAATCCCTTTCCCGTTCCTTGCCCGGATAGCTCTATACACATCCTCTGCAAACGTCAGGACTATTGCCTCATTCTCTCCAAACAGTAACGCCCCACTCTTGGCGGAATTCAGAAGGTGCAGGTCTTTCCTCCCCGCTGCTTCGCCTTCGAAGGAGAACTCATGGTGCTCCAGCTCTACCGTTTTAAGTTTGGGACGCAGGAGGCGTAGGAGCGAGAACGATTGGGGAACTATTCTCCGCCTGCGAATCTCAGTTTTTAATGCTTCAAGGTGCCGGTAGTACTCGCCCTTAGTCTCCGAGTTGGCCACAAAAATAACCTCTGGATTTTTGAGGAGTTGAAGGAGAAGCTGGTACGACTTTCGAGTTTCCTCGTCGTCTTTAAGTTCCTTCTCGGCTTCAAGGGCGTATCTGAGTACGTTAGTATCGATGACGATTATTAGGGACATTTCAATCACGCTTTAAGCCAGTCGAGGAACGCGTCCACATCCGCTTCGAGGAAGTCGGAAAGGTTTCCTTCAAGGCTACCGTCCTCGTGAACGGCCATCTTTTCGAAGAGGGACTTTCCATTCTCTTTCCTAGCTGAATATACCGTGAGTTCCCCCGGTTTCAGGCGTTTTTGGGCAACTGCATTCAGCAGGCCGTAGAGGAGGTGTTCGGAGTGCGTCTCAATTATCAACTGGTAGTTTCTCTTTTCTGAGACCCTGCGGAAGAACTCGGCAAGTTCATATTGGAGTTTTGGATGGAGGTGCATCTCTGGGTGTTCAATGAAAACCGTACTTCCCTCGGGGTAGAATGCGAGGGCTACGACTATGGGGAAGAGGGCTGCTAAACCCGCACCTGCATCGGCGAGGTTTATATCAACTCCCTCTGGCGTGGTGGCTATGATTTCGTATTCGTTTTGCCTCTCAGTGGGCACCCACCTAACGTCATGAAGACCATAGCGCGAGTAGAACTCTCGTATAATCCTGACGTTTTCCTCAAATTCCTTCCGATAGCAGGCGTAGTAGAAGAGCTGGTGGGCATCTTTTGATGTTATTCCCGAGGGAGATGATTTCACTCCTGAGAGGGTTCTCTGGAGCTTCCGCATAGAAGTCAATACGTAGAGAAATTCTGCAGAATGGTCTTTTCCAATGATTCTCCGACTCCCAAAAGGAGGGACCTCATATGTTATTCTCGAGAATGGCATATCCTCAAACATTCCATCAACCAGAATTTTTCTCGTTGTTTCATGGTTATGGACAACCTGACTGAATTCCCCATCTGTGAACGGTATCAATTTCCACGACAATAGGCCAAAAGCCTCAAGCACAGAACTCTTTCCACTTCCATTTGGCCCGATGAGCAGATTCATCTTCGAAAACTCCAGCTCAGCCTTTTCTATGGACTTGTAATTCTCAATGATGAGTTTCGTGAGCATAAATCCTCCCTGAACCTATTACACGCTTAGAATTATTTAAGAATTTGCCCACAAGGGTTTAAAACTCCGAACCCTTTTATACCCCTGATGCAAAACTTCGGTGGGTGATACCATGAAAGCTTACATAGCCGAGAACGTCCG
>WAMH01000069.1 GCA_015522395.1 Thermococcus sp.
AGGGAATCGACGAACCAGTGAACCAAAATCATCGCGAGCAGCGCTTCCCTGCCCCTGCCGCGTTTGTAGGAGTACGCAAAGACCACCGTCGTCGAGGAGTGGAAGAGGAGGGCCAAAAATCTTTCGAGGGCGCTTAAAAGGGTAACTTGGCTCCCACCGAGGACGCTTATCCCCGAGACGTAGAGAGCTTCACCGAGTCCGAAACCGGCCCCTATGTAGAGCGCCTTTCTCAGCCCCTTATCCCGCGAGGCGTAGTACTTTATGACCTCCTGGAACAGCCCCGCTATGAGGCCCGTCCAGATAGCTAAGAGGGCGACGTTTGAGACGCCGAGGAAAGTAGGTATTGACTGCACCGGCGGCTGGATGATGAGGATGATGACGAGCAGCGCGATTCCAAGGATGGCTTCGGCAACCCCGAGCCTCCTCACGTAGGCCCATAGGAGGAGGAAAGCCGCGAGGCCGCCTAAGAGTGGATACAGTGCTTTGGGGGTGGCCTTGAAGGGTATCCCTTTAAGGTGGAAGCCCTCAACCTTTCCGTCCCTCACGGTGACCGTGACGGTGTAGGTTCCCTTCGAGGCGGTGACACGGTAGTAATACGTTACGTAGGGGCCTTTCTCCTCGCGTTTCACAAGCGCGTAGGACTTTATCTCGCCGTGTGCCTCTATGAGGCTCTCGCTTATCGCCTCAAAGGACTCCTTTGTGAGGACCTTTTTCATGAGGGGCGAGAGGTAAGGCTCGACAACCGAGTAGTTTCCGGTTTTGAGGGCCTCCATCATGGCCTCCTGCGGGGTTAGGGCGTTCATCAGCGGGAGGAGGGCAATTAGAGTTACCAAAACGAAAACCGGAAGTGACTTTCTCATGTTCTCACTCCCTCTCCACGACGACCGCGGTCCCAAAGGCGTAAACCTCGGCCATCCTCGACCCGACGTTCGACGTCATGAATCGCATTCCTATAACCGCGTTGGCCCCCATCTCCTCGGCGTTCTTTATCATCCTCTGGAGGGCTATCTCCCTCGCCTCCGCCATCATCTCGGTGTACTCCTTTACCTCCCCTCCAACCAGGTTTCTGAAGCCGGCTATTATGTCCCTGCCGAGGTGCGTGGCCCTCACAACGCCGCCCCGGGCTATCCCCTTGACCTCGACCACTTTGTAGCCGGGGATTTTCTCGGTCGTCACGACGATCGTACATCTCACCCCGATGCCTCGAACTTCGAGGTATTGTTCGCAGGAGGTATATAAAAGCGTTTCGACGTGGAAGTTGGAGGCGTTGAAAATACCATCGAAAAGGAGAAGAAAAGTCATCAGGAGGCGTCATAGTAGATGGTGTAGGTCATCGGGTCGTCGTAGATCTCCTGCGGGGCAACGGAGTAGAGATAGGGCCAGTCAAAGCCGCCGTCGTTCTCGTCGAGGTTTATCGTATAGTTGCTGGCTACGAGATAAGCTGCCCAGACGAGTTGGGAGCAGTAGTACTTGTCGTCGTAGACCTTCGGCTTTGCCAGGTAGTTGTAGTTGTAGGGCTTGCCGAGCTGCTGGTAGGCGAATTGAACAGCCTTCTCTCTGATGTCATCGGTGGTATTGACCCTCTGGAGGGCAACGACATCATACCTGCTCAGGAACTCCTTGAGGGGAGTCAGTATAACACCCTTGCCTATCTTTGCTTCAATTACCATCCAGTCGTCGATGGTGTTGTTGTACCAGGCTATAATCGCCACATGAACCCAGTATCCAGGGATTATCTTTCCGAACAGGTCGGGGCTGTGACCGTAGACGAGATCGCCGGGCCTGACATCTGTTGGGTAAGGGTGATGGTAAGTATTGGTGTCCCAGATGTAGTTCAGGAGGTTTCCTGCGCTTGCTCCGGGGACCGTGGCTCCCAAAATAAGGAGCACTAAGGCTATTATTCAAGCTTTCTCATCTCACCACCCCCAAAGTGTGGCGGGATAATGTTTGAGCTGAGGTTAATAAATTTTACCTCGAGTGCGCGTTGTTATGTGGTCTTGAAAGTGGTGCCAACACAGTTCAAGTCGTGCTAAAGAAGCGGGATAAAATAATGGGGGGATTCAAGAGGAGTCGTAATAAATCACGTAAGTATTGCCGTCGTCGTAGATCTCCTGCGGAGCGACCCCGTCGAGGTATCTCCAGTAAAAGCCGGGGTGGCTGTCCAGGTCGGGACCGCCGGCTGCCATATACGCGGCCCAGACAAGCTCTGAGCAGTAGTAGCTGTCACCGTAGATGTGCTTGGTCCACCAATGCCTGTCGTAGGGTTTTCCGAGCTGTTCTAGGGCGAACTCCACCGCCGCCTCTCTGACGTAGTCGCTCGTTTTTACCCTTAAAACAGCCACCGTGTCGTACCTCCTGAGGAAGTCCGACAGGTAAACTAGCCTGACCTCGCTCGGGTTGTTCCAGGCCTCGACGACGACCCAGTCGTTGGCGGAGTAATCGTAGTAGGCTATCACACCTGTGTGTGTCCAGTAACCGGGTATTATGATGCCCGTCAGCGGGCTGTGCCCGATGATTATATCGCCCGGAACCAGCCCATACGGGTAGGGGTGGTAATAGTCAGCTTCACCGAGACTTCCCGAGGCGGCAACCGGGCTCAGCATCGTCGCCAAGACGACGAGACCCAAGATTGCAGCAACTCCCTTCACTTGAGATGCCTCCAATGATTTGTGTAAAATACAACGCTTTCAATGCCTAATAAAGGTTTTGGTTGCACTGTTATGCAGTCTAATGTTTTTAATTGTTCATTAATCTGATGTGCACTTTCGGTGAGCGATGGGAATTTAAAGGGTTCGTCCAATCCACTCCGGTGGTGGAATGCACGAGGTTCCCGTGGGCGAGATACTGGTAAGGTTGAGAGAGCTTAACGCTGAGAGGGTGCTCATCCAGACTCCCGAGGGACTCAAGAGTGAGGCCCAGGCTCTGGCGGATTTCCTTGAGGGGAAAGGGATAGAGGCGATAATAAGCGGGGACATCAACTATGGTGCCTGCGATCCGGCCGACACTGAGGCGAGGAGTCTCGGTTGTGACGCGCTCATCCACCTGGGCCACAGCTACATGGCGCTCCACCTCGAGGTTCCAACGATATTCGTGCCGGCCTTTGCGAGGATCGACGTCGTTCCGGCCCTCGAGAGGAACATCGACGAAATCAAAAAGCTCGGGAGGAGGATCGCCCTCGTCACGACGGCCCAGCACATCCACCAGCTCGAGAGGGCGAAGGCTTTCCTTGAGGGGAATGGCTTCGAGGTTCTCATTGGAAAAGGCGACTCCCGCGTTTCCTGGCCGGGACAGGTTCTTGGCTGCAACTTCTCGGCCGCAAAGCTCGACGCAGATGGGATTCTCTTCATCGGGGCGGGCTACTTCCACCCTATAGGAGTTGCGATGGCCGTGAAGAAGCCCACCCTCGAGATTAACCCCTATTCCGGCGATGCCGTCTGGATGGATGATGAAGCAGAGAGACTCATCAGGAAGCGCTGGGCGCAGATAGCGAGGGCGATGAACGCTGAGCGCTTTGGCGTGATCACGAGCACCAAGAAGGGCCAGCTCCGCCTGGCCGAGGCGAAGCGCATAGTTAAGCTCCTTCGCGAGAGGGGCAAGTACGCCAGAGTGATGGTGATGAACCATATAAGCTATCCAGCTTTAGAAGGCTTCGATTTCGACGCCTACGTCGTCGTCGCCTGTCCCCGCGTGCCAATAGACGACTACGAGAACTGGAGGAAGCCCGTCCTTACACCGCGGGAGGTCGAGATACTGCTCGGCCTGCGCGATGACTACGAGTTCGATGAGATACTCGGAGTTGAGAGAAAGGCGGATGAGCCCTTGGGGGTGGCGGTTCATGGGATTGGAGGTCCCCTTTGAGCTTCTGGAGCTGTTCTTTCTCACTCTCTCGGCGTACTGGGGCCTTAAAACTGCCGCCGAGGCCTTAACGTACCTACGTCTCCGCGGGGGGGTTCTCGCGTTCCCCTTCCTCTTTGCACTGGCCTTCAAATACTTTGGTTTCCTGCCCTCATTCATTCTTGTTGTGCTCTTCTTTCTCTTGAAGGGGAACGGTTTAGTTCTGTCCCTTACCGCCTCTGTGTTCGCTTTCACGCTCTTCTTGATCGGTGCCATAGCCAGCACTTTGACCCTTGGCATACTTGGAACGGCCCTCAGCGTTCCCGGTTATGAGATTCACGGCACACTTGAGGAGTTACTTCACAGGGCGGTGATGAGATGAAGCGCAGGCATCTCGCCATGACCCTTTCAAAGCTCAAGGGCTTTCCCGAGCCGAAGCCGGAACTCGAGCAGTACAGAACTCCCGGGAACGTTGCGGCGGAGCTTCTGTGGCTGGCCCATTCGTTGGGCGACGTCGAGGGGAAAACCATGGCCGACCTCGGCGCTGGGACGGGGGTTCTCTCGGTGGGAGCCTGCCTCCTCGGGGCGCGAAAGGTTTACGCGGTTGAGATAGATGAGACCGCCCTAGAAACCGCGCGGGAAAACGCCGCTTCCCTCGGCATTGACTGCATCGAGTTCATAAACGCCGACGTATCCGAGTTCTCCGGGAGGGTTGATACTGTCATTATGAACCCCCCGTTCGGAAGCCAGGTTAAGCATGCCGACAGGTCGTTCCTGCTTAAGGCCTTCGAGGTGAGCGACGTGGTGTACTCGATACACCTGGCTAAGCCAGAGGTGAGACGCTTCGTTGAATCCTTCGCTTCGGAAAACGGTTTCAGGGTAACCCACAGGTTTTCCCTGTCCTTTGAGATTCCTGCCCAGTTCCCTTTTCACAGGAAGAGGTTGGAGAGGATTGCGGTCGATGTCTACAGGTTTGTGAGGTGCCGACATGGGGAAGCTGAAGCTGAGTGACAGACAGCTCTACGCGCTCATTGAGGCGGTCAAACTCGGTGAGGAGGTCAAGCCGAGTCAACAAGCAAAGAGGAAGGCCTTTGCGAGGTATAAAATCGAAGGCTGGGAGAACTCCAAGCTTACCGGGATTTTCTACTCGATTCAGAGGAGGCTCGGCCTCATCGATGAGATTATAGGGGAGCTTATCGGTGTCTCTCCGCTCATCCTCGACCCCTGGCTGAGAGCGACGCTGAGGGTCGCAGTTGAGGTTGCAGTCTTTAGGGATCCGAGCGAGAAGACCGTCCAGCACCTTAAGGGGCTGGCCCAGTTTCTGTCAAAGCGAACTCACCCCTACGTTGGCTATTACTACTACGACCTCCTTCCGAGGGTTCTCGAATACATGCCCGTTATCGACTCCGAGGAGAAGAGGCTGAAGTGGGGCTACCTGTTCCCCGAGTGGTTCATAAGACGGATGAGAAACCTCCTCGGAGACGAGGCGGAAGAACTCCTCAAAGCGCTCAACGAGACCCTGCCGACGAGCATAAGGGTGAACCGGCTGAAGGCGAGCGTCGATGAAGTCGAAGATTACCTGAGGAGCAAGAACGTCCGCTTTGAGAGGAGCGAGAGGGTTGATACCGTCATCAGAATCCTCGACCCGTTCAACCCCGAATGGCTCCTCAACAAGGGCTGGGCCATAGCCCAGGAAGAGGCTCCCGCGCTGGCTTCCCTCGTTCTCTCCCCGAAGCCCGGCGAAACTGTCGTTGATTTAGCAGCCGCCCCCGGTGGAAAGACCGCCCACATGGCCGAACTCATGAACAACGAGGGCAAAATATACGCCTTTGACATCGACAAGGCGCGAGTAAAGCGCATGAACGAAATCCTGAGGAGGACGGGCGTCGAGATAGCGGAGACGGTCAAGGCCGACGGCAGGAGGGCACCTGAGATACTCGGGGAGGAAATAGCCGATAGGGTAATGCTCGACGCGCCGTGCACGAGCGACGGGACGATAGCGAAGAACCCCGAGCTTAGATGGCGTCTCCGGGAGAAGAACATCCCCAAGGTTGTCCAGCTTCAGAGGGAACTAATCGAGAGCGCCTGGCGTCTTTTAAAGCCCGGAGGAAGACTACTCTACTCAACCTGCTCGATGCTGCCGGAGGAGAACGAGGAGGTCGTGAAGTGGTTCCTGAAGGAGCACCGTAACGCGAAGCTCGTCCCCCTGAGCGGGCCTTACAGTCCAGGTTTTCTGGAGGGCACCATGAGGGCCTGGACCCACAGGCATAGGACCATAGGCTTTTTCTACGCGCTGATGGAAAAGGAAACGTAGCCGGTCACGAGAACTTTATCCGGCTTATCACGATCCTTTTTCCGATCTCATTTGACATCTCACCCGCTTCCCTGTAGATGAAGCCCTCCAGCTCTTTTCTCACGTTCCCCGGCAGGTTTCCCCCGGTGATGAGTTTGAGATTTGTATGTATAGCACTTCCAGCTCCAAGGGCGTAGCGGACCTCCTTTGCCTCGACCTCGACCCTCTTCAGGTCCGTTCCAAAGCCCTTCACAATGTTCATCAGATGTCGCACCATCCCCCTGAAGTAGGAATCAACCTCCGCAGGGGCCTTTATCACGACCTCTGTTTTGGGCTTCGGTTTCTTTTTGGGCCTCTCCTCAACGGTGATCCCGCCAGTGATGCCCGGTGTTACGCTTGACGTTGCCCTTTGGAGTGCCCTGCTTTCCCCGATTGTCTCCCCGGTTTCCTCGCCGAGACTTGGACATATGTCGGCCAGCTTCATCTTTGGTGTTGAGTTGTATACCTCGAGGTTCTCCACTATTGACATCTTGATCTCAACATCCGTCATTGGGAACGCGTCCACGATGACGGGTCCCCCATCCAGGATCTCTTTGAGGATTCCCAGCGCGGCTTCCCCTCTGAGTGAACTCCCGCCGCCCACATCCTCCGCCTCCGCCGCGAGGATCTTCTCGTTGTCCATTAGAACCGTGATGTAGTATGGCTTTCCAGAGCTCTTGCCAAAGACCTTGAAGAATGCCCCGCTTCCTTTCCCAAGGGTTCTCCTTACGAGTCTTTCAAACTCTTCCCTTTTCCTGCACAGGAAGTTCTCCTCAAGGGGTGTTACGGAGGGTAACTTCATCAGGTTCACCGCAGTATCATCATGATCGTTAGTGTATTTATGCTTTCTTTAAGACTCAGGCCTGAACGTTTGGATAACATTCAATTCAGAAAGAGAAAAGATTATGAATCCTCCAGCTTAACGCGGAGTTCGTTGGCAAACCAGTTAACCCTCTGCGGGAACGGTATCTCTATGCCTTCCTTGTCCAGCGCTTCCTTTATCTTCTGGAGGAGCCTGTACTTAGAGCGCAGTATGTTCTCCCCGACCCAGAGCGAACTCGGAGCCCAGGCCCAGATTGTTATGTTCACTGCACTGTCTCCCATATCCTCGACGAAGACCCTGGGCTCGGGCTTGGCCAGGACGTAAGGTTCCTCATCGAGGACTCCCTTTATAACCTCGAGGGCTTTTTCGGCATCCGCGCTGTAGGCTATTCCTATCCGGAGTGTCGTTCTCCTGGCGGGGTATCTCTGAAGGTTGATGATCTCGCTGTTGAAGAGCTTCTCGTTTGGAATCCTGACGAGGGTCCCGTCCCACTGCCTTATCCTTGTCGATAGTATCCTTATGTCCTCGACGATCCCCTCGAGGATGTTGCCCGAGGTGTCCCTCAGCCTCACCGCGTCGCCTATCTGAAGGGGCTTGTCGAAGTACATGAAAACCCCGGAGACAAAGTTGGCTATAACCGTCTGGGCCGAGAAACCGAGGACGATACCGGTTATCCCAGCCGCGGCCAGCAGGGTGCCGAGCTCACCGCTTATCCCTGCTATGCTCAGAGCCAGGAAGAACGCTATCGTTATGATGGTGTAGTAGAACAGCTTGGCCTTTACCTGGACCTCTGGAAGCCTGCTCTGCGGTGTTCTGGATATCATGTAATCCTTTGACTTCTTCGCGAGGAGGTATGTGAAGTAGAAGACGAGTATCGCGGTTAAGAGGTTGCTCAGCGGGACTCCCCAGAGCTTGTATGCAAGCAGGCCGATCTCTTCGAGGGCGTAGATTATGGCTATGAACACCGTGAGGTTGTAAATGGCACCGGCGGTCTCCTCGTTGATTATCCAGACGTAGGTCGTGCTCCTCGATGCCTTTATTATCTCTCTCTTGATAAGTTTGGCGATAACGAAGCCCGCAACTATTATCAGGCCGGCCTTTATGAGGGAGAGCAGGGTGATCGAGAAGGGGCCGGTCTCGAGGGTTCCCGAGAAAACCGTCGTGTTGAGCACATCCCCCACGGTCATGCTACCACCTCATAATGAAGTTCGGCAGGGGTAGTGGCTCCCTGCTCGGTTTCAGTCCATCTTTCGGCGGCTTTCCCGTGTTGTTGACCTCGGGAACACCCGACTTGAACTCGATCAGTATCAGGGGATAGTACGCCCGTTTCCCGTTGTGAAACATGACGCTGCCCCTTATATAAACAACCACGTGATCCATCTCGACCCACTCGGTAGTGCCGTTGGTGACCGAGGCTTTGAGAACGCATGCCGACTCGGGTTCGGACGGATATACCCGTGACTTCCAGTACCTGGCTATCGCCCCCACCTCAGGGGTTCCGTAGAGGGCGTATTTCTCCTTAGACAGCTGGAACCTGTCTATAACGGTCTCTCCGAGCCGAACTTCGGCCTCCACCGGAGCCGAGAGGTAGAACCCCACCTCCTCCTTCGGAGGAATCAGAATCCTGTCCTCGAAATCGATGAGGAGAATCTTGACGCCGTATCCCTCCGCTGGGGCCGGGACTATCTCTAATCCCTTTCCAGGCCCCTTGAGCAGAACGCTCACATCTCCCCTCCTGTATCTGAAGAGGCCTCCTCCTTCGTCCACGATGTGTATTTTAACGTCTCCGATTTTGATGAACTGCGTCCTCAGCTTGTACTCTCCAAACATGTTGGAAAAATTGGAGAAGGAGAATTTAAAGTTTAGCTCGACTTTTCGAGTCTCAGGTCGGTTACCTTAACGTGGACGTAGAGCGCTTGTCCCGGGTAAGCTATCGATGCCGTTATCCCCACAGGAATCGGCAGCTCCGGGGACACCACCGTTTCTCCGTTCGCGGACATCCCCATGAGGGACCCGCTCCACTTGACCCTGTACACCGGAAAGTCTATGCCGGCGAGCTTCACGCTTCCAGCGGGCTGCACCGTGTAGCCCTCACCGCTCCCGCTCAGTGAAGTGACCTCGACAACGTCTCCGTAGATTCCTCCCGCAAAGCCGTTGAATAGGTCCTATATCCCGTCGAAGGGACTCTCCCTTATCTCGGCGCCGCAGCTTATGTCGCCCTTCATCTCCCCGCTCTCCTCATCGAGGC
>WAMH01000070.1 GCA_015522395.1 Thermococcus sp.
GCGGAGACCGAAGTAGAGTGAGAAGGAGAAGAAGACGAGGCCAAGGTTCTCCGGTATGTACAGGCTCGTGCGGTAGATGAAGTTGGGGGCGAAGGCAAGGAGGGCGGTCGCGAGGAGCGCCTTCCTATCGTCCTCCGTGAGCTCCTTGAATGCTAGGTAGAAGCCAAAGACCGCTATGGTGCCGTAGATAGGTGGCAGGACGAAGAACACGTAGTTCGAGGGGAAGAGCCTGTAAACCAGGGCACCGATTATGTGAAAGAGGGGGGGATAGCTGTAGGCCTTGAGACCGAGGAGTGAGGGCAGATCCCTCGGTATAACACCGAACCCCTCGTGAACCAGCCTGAGCGTCAGGTCCCTGTGGAGGTATTCGTCGTAGGTAGCCAGCAGAAGGTTCCTGTGCGGGATAAGACGGACTAGGAAGGACAACACAAGAATCGAGGGCAGGTAAAGGCGTTCCTTTTTCATAACGGGCACCCCTCAAGTTTTTAAGGGTTCCATCCAACCGCCGGTGGTGATAAAGTGAGGGGGTTAAAAATATTTGGCCTCTCCTACTTCTCCTACCTTCTAATCGCCCTCTACGCCAACTACTTCAACCCCCAGCTGAGAGATATTCTATACTCTAGGGGCTTCGTGCCCTCCTACCTAGTCTGGGGAACGGCGATGGCCCTGCTCTTTTTCGCGGTCTTCGCTCTGGGATACCTCTCGGACCTTCCCCTGCCCCCGATGTTCATCGCGGCTGTGGCACTGGTGGTTTCGCTCTACGACTTCCCGCCCGCGTTTCTGGTCGTGTGCCTCCTCCTGCTGGCGTATAAGCTCGACCTCGACCCCTTGAGGAGGTTCTCGAGCGTCGCCATTGCCCTCTCCTTGGCCATACCTCCAATCCTCTACGTGCTGAATGGAGTTCCGCTCTTGGATCCTTCCCTGCGCTATGAGCTCGTTGGGCCGCTGGTTCTTCTGGCCCTGCTTGGAGCCCTGGGCATGTCCTACTCCCAGCTCCCTCTAATGTGGAAAACTGTCCTCCTTGGAGCCTACACAGTGGTTCTTCTGCTGGGGTCTTTCAGGTCTCTCGTGGCACTGATTTACATCGTGTACCTCCTCGATGTTTACTTCACGGATATCAATCCTCTCCGGCATAAAACCGCCATAGCGGGTGTGCTAGCGGCGCTTTTCTTGATCGTCCTGTGGATGAGCGGGGGAATCAATGTGTTGCTGATACGTGTTGGCTTCACGTTTCTGGTTTTCCACAACTTGGTGCGGCTCGCCCTGCCCTTTGGGCTTTTTCATGGAATGCTTTTATTCAGCGACAACCCGAGATATCTGGTGGGTCAGCTCTTTGGAACAACGACCCACTACACCTATTTCTTCTTCGGGCAGGCGGTGGCAGACTTTGGAATCTTGGGCATTATCGAGGCCTTCTTCCTAGGGATCCTGCTGAGACGCTCGGAGGACTCCCTAGATTCCATGACGCTCGCTCTCTCGGTCATGGTGTACGCCCTCGACTCCGGGATCGACGCCATGCTACTCCTCTTCATACTGGCGGCGGTTCTCTTCAGCAAGCCAAAAGCGGGAACTCAAGAGGACATCGGTGAACCGGAGAACGGTACAGTGTCATAAAGCACCCTGGAGTGTCACCGGAAAGGGGTGAGGGCTGGTTCAAGCTCCGAAGTGTCGAAATATTTATATTTATCGAAACGCACAATGCCGTGAAGTGTCATACAGGAGGTGTTTGAATGAATAGGAAGGCACTGAGCCTTGTGGTCGCGGTAGTGATGTTGATATCAGTGGTCTCAGTGGGCGCCTCCCTCGCTTCCGCAACGGGGGTCCCCGGCGCCAAGTCAGCCACCAAGATCACTCTTCCGCCAAAGACAGAAAACGATATGATGCCTTTTATGATCCACAAGACCGGGGCGTTAAAGGCACCCCTGCAGGAATACGAACAGGTAGTGGGCTTCCACTTCAATCCAATGACGGAGAGTGCGTTTAAAGAGGCTCTCAAAAACGCACCCTTCAACCCGATAAGCGCCAGCATTCTTCTTCCCAACGGGACCTCAAACGTTCCCTCAAACCTGCCCACGGGGGTTTTCAACAGCCTCTACCTCCCGCCCGTCGGGAACCAGGGCTACGTCGGCTCGTGCAACGCCTGGAGCTCAACGTACTACGTCTGGACCTACATGATTAACTGGTGGAGGAACAACCCGCACCCCCACACCGCCAGTGACATTATGAACCCAACCTTCACGTACAACCTCATCAACGGTGGAGGGGACTGGGGAAGCCTGCCTTGGGATGCGATGAACCTCATATCCACCATAGGTGCGGTTCCGCTCAAGGACTTCCCGCTCTACGTTCTTGGACCCTACGGTGACCCCTCAGACTACGCGTGGGTCTGGCCTAACCTCACACAGTGGGAGGAGGCCCCGCACAACAGCGGTACAAGCGCCATGTACTGGTGGCAGTACTATGAACCTGGTGTCCCAGAGCTCTACCAGATGCCCGGGCAGTGGTACTACCTGGACTTCACCAACGCCACCCAGTGGAACTACACCAAGGCGCTCCTCGCCAAGGGTTACGTCTTCCAGACAACGATAAACGTCCTTCCGAGTTTCGAGTTCCTCGGGCAACCAGGCCAGTTCTTAGGTTACCTGGAGTTCTACGCCCAGTACGCGAACGAGTACGGGCAGGAGTACTGGACCAACGGCTCGTATGCTTCGTGGACCGTAGAGGACCTCATAGACTATGCACAAAGGTACTACAACATTTGGGCATCCGCCACGGCAAGCGATACTGAAACACTCCTGCAGGAGATTGAGGAGGGCAACATGTCCGTTGCGCTGATGAAGGACGTCCTTCAGAACAAGCTCGGGATTGACCTCAACGAGCCGGTTTACCTTGCGGCGGGACAGCTTGAAGCTGCCGTCAACGCCAGCTTTATCAACAACCAGAGCTGGATAAACAACGCCACGTTCTACCTCTCGGCCTACTCAATAAACGGGGAGAAGTGGTTCCTGAATAACGGCTTTGACACCCTGTTCACCCTCGCGAACCTTGAGTGGATGATACACTATGTTCCCCTTGGCAAATACCTCCAGAGTAGAGCACCCTACCTGAACTTCAACAACTATTACCAAGCTTGGCAGGGCGGGCACGCCGTCACGGTGGTCGGCTACAACGACACGGTCACGACCCCCGACGGACAGGGAGCTCTCATAATGGTCAACTCGTGGGGAACCGACTGGGGATACAACGGCTACTGGCTGTTCTCATACGATGCCATCAGGAGCGCCGGGGAGTACTTCAACACCACTGTGGACGGCATATTGCCTGTGGAATACCAGATTGAATGGCCGTCATCCTGGGGCGGAAGTGCAGGATTCGTCTATGTTCCGAAGGCCGCCAACTACACCCCTGATCTTATGGCAGTCGTTGGCATAAAGCACCCCGTCAGGGGAGAGGTCGTTGACGGGGTTGTTGGAGAGAACCAGAGCATCCTCGCGGGCATTCCAGTAGGAGTTGTGGTGGGTAACAACACATGGGAGCACAACTTCCTCGACTTCTGGAGCGACTACATGTGGAGTGACATAACCAACAAGACGACCGCAGCGGACCTTCCGCAGGACCACCCGTTCCCAGACAGCCCGATGGCGTTTGACATCAGCAATGCCATCTGGAACGTAACGTACTACATATACTCCCACCCCAACATCACCCCATACTACGCCACGTTCTTCGTTGCCCCGCATGACCTCCTAAAGGACAACATAACCGGCTACGTTTACAATTTCACAATACTCCTCCAGACACCTTGGGGCAAGTACCCGATAGCCGCCAACACCAGCAAAGTCACCATCCCGGACGGTGGGAATACCGTCGTTGTCGCTACCGTTCCAATAGCGAACTATGGTCCGCTCTCACTGCCGAACAACTCCTCCATCAATTTCGGAGAGTTCAAAGTTGATGTGGCCAGCATAGTACCACTTGAGGCAGCGTACGTCTACATCGATGGAAAAGAGTACCAGCTAACCCCCGAGGAAGGAGGCTTCTACTACTACGGCACCGCGATCGATCAGGCCCTCCAGCTTCCGGCCGGGACCTACAACTACACCGTGGTGGTCGTCTATCCGAACGGTAAGGAAGTTGCACTGCCCCAGCGGACAGTTACCATCAAAGAGCCCATAGTTTACGTCCTCTCACCGAAGCCAGAGGTGTACAACGAGAGCCAGGTTAAGGTCGAAGTTAAGGTCATCGACGTCCTCAACATGAGCAGTGTAACTGCAGTCGTCGGGAACAGCACGTACAACCTATCGTACAATGCAACGCTCGGCCTCTACACCGGGGTACTCAACATGACCAACGGTTCCTACACCCTCAAAGTTATCGCCACAGACACCGCCAACAACACCGGTATGGCAGAGGTGTACTTCCTCGTTCACACCAACGCAAAGGTCGTAACGGTTCCCTCCAACAGCGGCAACAACGTCACGGTTGGCATCCTCGGTGAAATTTCCAACTTCACCACAGAGAACAATATGATAATCGCCGATGTTCCCACGGAGAGGGGCATCGTAGAGGTAAAAGTTCCTCTGGTTAACAACATACCCTCAGCAGTCATCAATGCAGAGGGTGTTAAAGAGGTTGCAGATGGGAACATCAACATGAGCCTCGCAGCATACTGGAATTCAACAATCACCAGCACCAAGACCACAACCGAAAAAGTCAGGCACGAAGGAAACAAAGAACTATACTCCGTTACCCTAAAGGCGGATGTCAAGATCGGTGAACACGGAGTCGCCGTGCTTGCCATAGGAAACATAAATGTCACAGATATATACGTCTGGAAGAACGGCCAGAAGGTACAACTCACGACGAACGAGAGCAACCCGCTGGGATACTACTACGAATCAAACGGTGTTGTCTTTGTCGTCCTCAAAGAAGACCCGACAGTAGAAGTTGATGGATACGTCTGGAAGACAGTAAAACCAATGGTCACCGTCAACTTCGCGGCTCTCAACTATCTCTACTACCACTGGTACAACACCGAGCTCGAGCAGTTCAACGCGCTCTATCAGAAGGCCCTTGAAGCGGGAGTCAACGAGACCATACTCCAGCAGGCCAAAGAATACAACGAGACCGCACTCGAGAACTACCAGAAAGCCCTGTACATAGCAGGAGGCAACATCTTCCGCAACCTCGGTGACTTCAGGCTGTTCGCACCCCTTAGGAAGGCGTACCTGACGGAGATGTCCGCGGTGGAGTTGCTCAAGAAGGCCCTCAAGGAGTGAGGGCCTCAAACTTCACCCTTTTTGTTTTCCGGCAAGATTTTTAAGATGCAATCCCATTCTCCACGGTGATACCGTGATTTACGTTAAAATCTACCGCGTTCAGGGAGAGGTTCTTTTAGCGGCATGCGACGAGGAGCTGCTTGGAAAAACCTTCCGTGAGGGCGAACTGAAGCTTGAGGTAAAAGAGCGCTTCTACAAAGGTGAACTTATGGAAGAGAATGCACTCGAAAACCTCCTGGAAGAGGCCACCATAGCCAACCTCACCGGGGAGCGCTGCGTCTCGAAGGCCATTGAACTTGGCTACGTTGATGAGAACAGGGTGCTCTACATAGAGGGAGTTCCCCACGCCCAGATGGCTAGACTGTTTCTCTGAAGGTTTTTAAGCTTCCACCCAATTCTTCCTCCGGTGAGAGCATGAGCGAGAGGTTCTGCTACAGGTGCGGGATAAGCGAGGAGGAAGGAGGTCCTCTCATCGAGGGACTCTGCCAGGTGTGCTACCGCAAGGAGAACCCCGTACTGCTCATAGAGGGAGAGATAAACACGGAGCTCTGCCAGAACTGCGGGAGCTACAAGAAGAGGGGCATATGGGTTGATCCCCACAGTTATGAGCTTGAAGAGCTTATCTTTGAGGTCGCCGACAACGCGCTCCTTGAGGCACTCGAGGACTCGCTGAGCGATAAAATCCGGGAGTACGAGGTCGTTTCGATGGAGGAGCTTGATGGTGTGAAGGATCTCCCGGTCGGGAAGGCCCTCGTAGCATTTCAGCCGGTCGACTGGCACATTGATTACTTCCCTGCCATTGTGACCTACGAGGTTCGCGTTAAGGCCAGAACTCACGAACTCCAGAGGGAACTCCACGACGAGAGGAAGCACGTTACAGTCTACGTCCGCCAGACAGTTTGTCCCCGCTGTTCGAAGTTCCTCGGGGGCTATTTCGAGGCGATTCTGCAGGTTCGTGCCGAGGGCAGGCCGCTGACCGAAGACGAGAGAAAGGCCATAGGAAAGCTCGTGGAGGAGAAGGTCGATGAGATAATGCGCAGGGATAGGATGGGCTTCATCCAGGACACGATAGAGAAGGAGGAGGGCCTGGACTTTTACATGGGCTCGACCTCAAGCGCCAGAAAGCTGGCCCAAGCCATAAAGGAGAAATTTGGGGGCACTATAAGCGAGGCGTACGAGCTTGTCAGTGTTGACAGGCAGACGAGCAAGGAAACCTATAGGACGAGCGTTAGCGTTAGGATTCCGAAGTTCCGGAGCGGCGACATAGTGGCCGATAAGCGCGGCAACGTCTACGAAGTCGAGAAGGTTGACGGGAGGGGCCTCTCGCTGAGAAACCTTGCCACGGAGGAGAGCGAACATCTAAACTGGAAGACGGTTAAGCGGAAGGAAATCGATACAGTTGAGCACGAAAGGAGTGAGGCAATGGTAACGAGCATCACACCGGTAGAGGTTCAGATGATGGACATGAAAACCTACGAGACCTACGAGATCGAGAAGCCGGCTTTTAAGATCAGGGAGGGTGAGGTTTACAGCATGGTGGAAGTTAAGGGGAGGAGGTATCTCCTCTCGAAGAAGGATTGACAACGGTATCCGATGGCCGTTTCTGCCCGTCAAACTTTTAACCGGAGGCTTAGAACGCTCTCTGGTGGTGGAGAATGAAGAAAACGGTGGTCATCATAGGTGGCGGGGCGGCCGGAATGAGTGCGGCCTCACGTGTCAAAAAGCTGAAGCCGGAGTGGGACGTCAAGGTCTTTGAGGCAACCGAGTGGGTGAGCCATGCCCCCTGTGGTATTCCATACGTCGTGGAGGGGATAGCAGAGAAGGAGAAGCTCATGCACTACCCGCCAGAGGTCTTCATCAAGAAGCGCGGAATAGACCTGCACATGAAGGCCGAGGTTATCGAGGTTGAGGAGGGCAAGGTTCGCGTAAGAGAGAGGGACGGTGAAAAAACCTACGAGTGGGACTACCTCGTCTTCGCGAACGGCGCCTCGCCGAGGGTTCCGCCGATAGAGGGCATATACCTGCCGGGAGTCTTCACCGCGGACCTCCCGCCGGATGCCGTTGCAATCAGAGAGTACATGGAGAGGAACCCCGTTGAGAACGTCGTCATCATCGGCGGCGGATACATAGGCATCGAGATGGCGGAAGCGTTTGCTGCTCAGGGCAAGAACGTCACGCTGATAGAGAGGAACGAGAGGGTCATGGCCAAGGCTTTCGACAAGGAAGTCACGGACGTCCTTGAGGAGAAGATGATGAAGAGGCTCAACCTGAGAACGGAGGAGATAACGCTCCGCATCGAGGGCAAAGAAAGGGTCGAGAAGGTAATAACCGACGCCGGCGAGTATAAAGCGGACCTCGTCATCGTCGCGACGGGTATAAGGCCTAACGTCGAGCTTGCCAAGGAGATAGGCGTCAGGATAGGCGAGACCGGGGCAATATGGACGAACGAGAGGATGGAAACCAGCGTGGAGAACGTTTATGCGGCGGGAGACGTTGCCGAGACTAGGCACTTAATAACGGGAAGGCGCGTCTGGATTCCGCTGGCTCCAGCGGGAAACAAGATGGGCTACGTGGCCGGTAGCAACATCGCCGGAAAGGAGATTCACTTCCCGGGTGTCCTTGGAACGAGCGTCACCAAGTTCTTCGACGTCGAGATTGGAAAGACCGGTCTCACCGAGGCGGAGGCCATGAAGGAGGGCTACGACGTCAGGACCGCTTTCATAAAGGCCGGAACGAGGCCCCACTACTACCCCGGTTCGAGGCCGA
>WAMH01000071.1 GCA_015522395.1 Thermococcus sp.
ACTATTAACTAAGTGAACCAAGAGGATGAGCAGGAGGAAGCTTCTGATGAGAAGGAGTGCAGTAACGATGGCCCGGTTCTTCTCTATGTGTACCCGGGGATTCGTTGTTACCTTTGCACTCTCTGGATTCGTCGCTTTGAGCGCCCATTACGGTGCTGGTTTAAGTGAGGTTCTTGTGCCCTGGTTCAGAGTGGGAGTCTTCTTTGGAATTGCCTACGCGTACATCAACCTATCTCGAGTTCAGCAGGGAAAAGGCCAAGAAGGGAATGTCCTCCTGGGCCGCTGACAGATTGGCGTGGTCGCTCGTGCCGTGGCTCTTACTGGACTCCCTTGTGGTTTTCGGGGTTATGATTCCGTTTGGGGGCTATGCCGGAGGTTCCTTGTACAACAAGTACGGAATCATCCTAAGTCTACTTGAGATGACCTTGGTCTCGTTCCTAAGCGGTGTGTTTAGAGGACTAATCTATGCTCGCATTGGACTTCCAGAAAAACCGGGTTTCCTGTGTCTCAGGCTGGCGGAAAAGCTCGCGGGTAACGCCCACAGTCCGCCATCAAAACATTTATGAAGCTCCCCTCAAACCTCAGCAGGGGAAAGTAATGCTCGAGGCAGCGCTCTGGGTAACGGCGATAGTCATTGGGCTAGTCCTGCTCGTCCTTTCGGGCGATAAACTGTCAGACAAGATAGTTGATGTTGCTAGGAAGGCGGGTGTTTCCCCCCTCGTCATAAGCATCGTTCTCATAAGCCTTACCACGACCCTGCCCGAACTCCTGACCAGCGCCGTGGCGAGCTATCAGGGCCTGACCGGAATGGCCCTTGGAAACGCCCTCGGAAGCATATTCGCCAACATCGCCCTCATCCTGGGTCTGGCGGCTACCATAAGGCCCCTGAAGGCCACGAAAGCTGCCTACGAGAACTCCCTGGTCATGCTCGGCTCTTTTCTCCTCGTGATCGCCCTCTCCATCGACGGGACCCTCTCAAGGCTTGACGGGGCGATACTCCTCGGAACCTATGTCCTCTACCTCCGCTGGCTCCTCAAGAAAAACGCGAGGAGGGACCTGGACGTTGAGGGCACCGGACGCGCCACGGTTCTTGACTATGCCGTCCTGCTCACCCTCGGCCTGTTCCTTGTTCTGGGCGCGAAGCTCGTGGTCTACGGCGGAGCCAGCATAGCGGAGGCCCTCGGTATCTCTGAGTTCGTCATAGGCGCCACTATCGTGGCGATAGGAACTTCCCTGCCGGAGATGACGAACGCGGTCTACGGTGCAATAAGAGAGCGCGGGAGCATAAGCATCGGCAACATAATCGGGGCCGATATAATGAACGCCCTCGTCGTCCTCGGCGTTGCCTCTGTGATAAGACCCCTTCAGACGGGAGCCTCCATCCTGACGGTTTTACTGGTTCTGACGGTCATGCTCCCCATGGTGGCGTCGTTGAGGAAGACCCAGGGCCTCGGAAGGCCCATGGGGCTCTACTTCCTGGCCGTTTACTCGCTCTACCTTATCCTGATGTTTTCAGGAGTGGAACTATGAGAACTCCAAAGTTTTTTAAAGCTCCCTCCAACTTTCCCCGGTGGTGAAAGTGAAGGTCCTGTGGGCACCCTGGAGGATAGAGTACATACGCTCACCGAAGCACGAGGGCTGCATATTCTGCGACTTCCCGAAGGAGAACCGCGACAGGGAGAGGCTGATCCTCTACAGGGGAAAGAAGGCCTTCGTTATAATGAACAACTACCCATACAACCCCGGCCACGTCATGGTCGTCCCCTACAGGCACGTCGCGAATTGGGAAGATCTGACCGACGGAGAACTTCTTGAGATAATGAAGCTCACCCAGCTTATGATAAAGGCGATAAAGAGGGCCATGAATCCGGACGGCTTTAACCTCGGGGTCAACCTAGGCCGCGTTGCCGGCGCCGGAATCGACAGTCACGTCCACCTCCACATCGTCCCTCGCTGGAACGGAGACACGAACTTCATGCCTGTAGTAGCTGACACCAAGGTCATCCCCGAGTCCCTTCAGGAGGCCTACGATGAACTCAAGAGGGCGATAGAGGAGGTTGATGGAAGCTAAAGCCTCTCTGCCTTTATCCTGAACTTTTTGTTGAGGGGGATTCCCTCAAAGACCTCTTTTCCCAGCTCCAGTAGGGGCACATCTGACTCTATGACCGACTCGTTCGTGCCGTGCCTGACCCTGAGCTCCCTCAGTATTCCGTCCCGAACCTTTACCGCAAGGTAAGTTCCGTCATCCGCCCAGCCTTCTAGGGTAAAGTCTTTTCCCATCTCCATCGCAACCCTCTTGACAAGTGCTGGGGCTGTTTCAGGCGTTATGCGTTCAACCTCGCCCTCGCTTCCGTGGAGTTTAACCAGGGGGCACGTCATCGAGGAGCAGAACTCCCTTATTGCCTCAGCGATGCCCCTTGCGAAATTTTCCAGCGGTTTTCCCATCAGTGCCTCCCCAAAGCCGGCCCAGCTCGCCGTCACCCTCAGTTTCTTTCTGGACATGCAAAACGTGACGGTTAGAATGCCCCTCTTCCCGTGGAAGGTGTAGATAACCTCCTCCCTCCCAACGCCGACGTCAAGCTCGAACTCGTAGCCGAAGTTGAAGATGAACCTCGGGACTTTAAAGCGAACTCTATCCCCATCCATACCCTCAAAGTACGGAAAGAACGGAAGGGCCTTCTCCGGCTCGCTGAGGATTAAAACAAGGGTCTCCCATCCATAGTAGACCTCAACTTCCCATGTTCTGGTTTTCATTTCCTCCACCATCTAAAAATCGAGAAAGGTCGCAGAAAAGCGTTTCTTAAACCGTTGGTTTAAAACTCAGCTAATGCCTTCCACCTTTCCTTGGTTCTCTTCCAGCAACCGGGTGGCATCAGCTCACCCTCGGGACAGTAGCCGAGCTGTATACAGCGTGGCCCGAGCCTCGCCCACTTTATCACGGGCCTCAGCTCCTCGTTCTTCGCCATCTCCTCGAGCATCTTCCATGCAACTTCTCGAATCTCCCACTGCGCTCGCTCGCAGGCCCTCAAACCGAGGAAGTGCTTCAGCTCGCGGAGGTTCATAGTGACGACGATTTTTGTCCTCACCGCCTGGGGCAGGATGAAGCGCGCATCCTCCTGGTGAATTCCCGCTCTGAAGGTTTCATCGTAGAGTTCAATGGCCTCTCGCATGAGCTTTCTCCACTTTTCGTAGAGCCCTGGATTTTCTTTCACGCTCTCAGGAATCACAAAGGTCCCCTCCACATCATCTGGGTTCAATTTTATGTAACGCTGTGATTGTTGGGTATAGCTTGCTATTCTATGACGGACGAGTTGGTGCGAACATACGCGAGAACAGCCTTCTACCGCGAATGTCAGCGTCGCGTGTTCCAGAATCGACTCGTGGCCGTAGCCGAGGACCCTCGGCAGGTGCATCTCGACGTCACTCTCCCCAATCATCTCAAAGGCCTCGCTCTCCCAGCCTTCCCAGTAGCTTATTAACGCCGCCCATGTGACAGTTTCGAGCGGTTTTCTTGTATAATTGACGAGCCTGACCCTTATCCCACTCCCCATCAGCGCCACCGGGTAAAGAAGAGGCCCTCCTTTATTACGCTTTTCCCATCCAAATGGAAGGGATGTAAGAGACGAATAGTCTTCACTCGCCGGTTTCCACCGGGCGCTGGGCCTGAATCTCCGGAGCACCGGGGAGAACCTCGGGAAGCCCAAAGAAAGCCATGATCTCAAAGATAGCACCGAGCAGTATGAAGAAGTATCCCACGAGGAACAGGCTCAGAACGGCACCGATGAGATACATGAGCGCCGCTGTGTGGAAGTTGCCAACTCCCGTTGCCTCTGTTATGGCGTCGTAGCTCCTCTTCATGAACCAGACGCCAATTATCATAATGATGGTGCCGACGAAGAGCCAGTCGCCGAACTGGGAGAGCAGCTTCTCGAGCTCTGCCGGGTTGTGCATGACCCCCTCGTACTTGCTTAGCATGTCGTAAAACGCCCACGAGAAGATGAAGCTCGCCGTTATGTTGAGCAGGGCCGCCCAAGTGTAGTCCCTAAATATCTTGAGTCTCCCCGTGGCTTCAGCTATCTCCTTGACCGCGAAAAGCTTGAGGACGAAGCCTATGAAATACGTCATGTAGAAGAGGCTGAAAATCGCCCCCAGCCCACCCCACGTTCTTGCAGTTTTAAGGTTTGCCATGTGCATCACCGCACACTTTACAACACGGCAGGTTATAAAAGTTACTGAGATACCCAAAAGCGTGCACATATTACTCCTCTCTGATCCCAGCACTCTCCGGAAGTGAGAGGAAAGCCAATATCTCAAAAGCCGCCGCGACGAAGATGAGCGCAAAGCCTATCATAACTAGACTGAGTATCCCACCGAAGAAGTAGAGCTTACCCGTGATGTGGAACCTCTCAACCCCCGTTTCTCCAGCTATGTCTGAGTAACTTTCCTTCAGGAACCAGCTCCCAACTATCATCAGGAGCGCCGCCAGAAAGGTTCCCACCCCTATCGTTTCAAAGGCCATTCCCGGTGTTGCGGGTGGATTAAACCAGTAATCGATGAACACTCCGGTGAGGATCAGGCTTGACGCTATCCAAAGTACGGCCGCCCACAGGTACTTCTTCAAGATCTCTTCCCTGCCTGTTTTAACAGCAATATCCTTCACCGCCAGGAGCTTCAGGATGAATCCGATGAAACCGACTCCGGCAAGCGTCAGCACCGCCCCGATACCTCCAAGAAGCTTCGCGTTCTTCATTCGTCCCATAAACTCACCGTAGAAGTTTTAACACTAGGGTATAAAAAGGTTCATCGATAGTCGTTACATTTGGAAAGTCTCTCCTCAAAAATCCTCAAAAGCCTTCGCTTTCTCTTCCCTACTTCCGACGAAAGGGTTATTAAAACCGCCGTCGAGGAATTTTCGGTGATGCACATGGTGGTTAGCCTTGCCGGAAGGGATATGCTCTGCCTCCAGGATTACACGAGGGAGGAGATTGAGACCATTCTGAAGACGGCCGAGATGATGAAGATCTGGAACAAAATCGGAAAGCCGCACCGCGTTCTTGAGGGGAAGACGCTCGGCATGATATTCCAGAAGCCCTCCACGAGAACGAGGGTTTCCTTCGAGGTCGGCATTTATCAGCTCGGTGGCTACGGCCTCTACCTCAACGCCCAAGACCTTCAGCTCCGCAGGGGAGAGACGATAGCCGACACCGCGAGGGTTCTGAGCAGGTACGTCGATGGTCTGGTTGCGAGGGTTTACGCGCACAAGGACGTTGAAGATCTCGCCAAGTACGGTAGCGTCCCGGTGATAAACGCCCTCAGCGACTTCTCCCACCCGTGCCAGGCTTTAGCGGACTACCAGACCATACTCGAGAAAAAGGGCAGGATTCAGGGCCTTAAGGTCGTCTACGTTGGAGACGGAAACAACGTCGCCCACTCCCTCATGATTGCCGGAACAAAGCTCGGTGCCCACGTTGTAGTTGCAACCCCAGAGGGCTACGAGCCTGACGAGAGGGTTATCAAGTGGGCCGAGCAGAACGCCGCCGAGAGCGGTGGAAGCTTTGAACTCCTCCATGACCCGGTTAAGGCTGTTAAAGACGCGGACGTTATCTACACCGACGTCTGGGCGAGCATGGGACAGGAAGCTGAGGCCGAGGAGAGGAGGAAGATATTCAAGCCCTTCCAGGTCAACAGGGAACTCGTCAAGCACGCCAAGCCGGACTACATCTTCATGCACTGCCTCCCGGCCCACAGGGGCGAGGAGGTCACAGACGACGTCGTTGACAGCCCGAACAGCGTCGTCTTCGACGAGGCCGAGAACAGGCTTCACGCCCAGAAGGCCCTGCTGGCCCTCGTCATGGGTGGGATAAAGGTCTGAGGGTTTTTCTCATTCACTTTGTTTCCCTTCTAATACCTGGCCTGCCCTGAAAGCCCATCTTCATAGAGGGTGCGGTTTATGAAAGTCGATTTTCATAAAAGCGGCGATTTATGAAAGTGGGCTTTCATAACTTGGGCTTTCTGTGAAAGTGGACTTTCACAAACGGCGAATCTTTTAAACCCATCAACTCGGAACATGCTCGAAAAGATCTTTGCGGGGCGCTATTCCACCTAATCTTTTTTGTCCATTCGGATTTGCCTTCTGGTAGCATAAAGGTTAATCTCTTCTCTTCAATCCCCACCAACCTCCAAGAACCCCCATGGGGTTGAAGGTGAAACTGGAGAAAAAAGGAAAAGGCTCACAATTACTCTCAGGCCCACTCGAAGGTAGCGCCACCCCAACTGGGGATAATTGCGTACGTCAGGTAGTACATTCGGGGGAAGTACCCCCTGTAAAAGGCCCTTTCGTTGTTTCCAACTGCCAAGTAAACCACCGAACTCTCGTTCCACGGGTTTCTGAAGACCTCAAAGACCTCCAGCTCGCCTGTGTAAGTTTCCCCGCTTGGCCTGCTGTAGAACCTGCTCCCGTTTACCGTGACGAGAGCGTTCTCGTTGAGTTCTTTGAGCAGGGAGCTGGTAGAGTAGAGAACCAGCATCAGGTTGCCTTTGAGTTCTTCCTCTGTGAGGTTTGAGACGGGTTTCAGGGTTGCGTTGATGCCGAGGCTCAAAAGCCAGTGGCACTCGTTCTCGGCAACCCTGCGCGAGTAGCTTTCGGGACTGTATGCAACGATTGCACCAGTTGAGTTGGCCCGTTTGAGGAAGTCGTAAACCGTTATCGGGGGTTCAACTCCCTTTCCCCCGTCGGTCTCGTTGTAAACCTCCCCGACAACCTTCGCAAGTTTAGGCATGAAATCGGTGTAGTTCCTGTAAACGTCCCTGTGCTTCATGTAGTCGTTGACGTAGGCGTTGTAGATTTCTTTGATGAAGTAGAAGGACACGCTGTACATACCGAGCTTCCTTTTGGCCTCTTCCCCGCTGCCCGTGACGCTGAGGTAGTAGGCCTCGACGGCCCTGACGAATGTTTCGTAGAGCATTATCCTGAAGTTTGTGTATGCCATCATGGAGAGCTTTTCTCTGACTGGGTCGTAGAGGGACTCATAGGGCTGGAAGAGGCTGTAATACTTGTCCACCGCCGGGTTCACGAAACTGTGGGCGAACTCGTGCACGAGGAAAGTTATTCCAGTATTTGAGATATGGACTACCGGAACGCCGTCCCTAACGTAATTAAATCCCAGAAACGCGTAGACGTACTTGCCCCCGTTTCTGTTCATGGGGATACCAAATCCATGTCTGGATATTAACGTAAGGGGAACTATCATCCAGGAGGAAGCGTTTTCGCCGAAGAAGCTCTCCTCGAACCGGGTCACGTTGAGGATTGTTTCACCGTTTCCCTCCTCGAACTGGCGAAGGGTTTCGTTGTAGAACGTCCTGTGCTCGTTGTAGAACTTCCAGAAGTCTGTCTCGTTTGCGAACCGGGCAACCGCCCCCGCGAACTCGTCGAGCAAGGTGGTGTTTAGCCACGGCCTGTACCGAAGCATGTCGCTCCAGTTCATAGCTTTCGAAAAGTTAACCGGGTTCAGATGAAGGGCGAACTCCGGGATGGCATCGTAGGCAACCCCCTCCTCGACCATCATCGGGACCATCCTTACCGCGGTGGCGTTTGTGTAGTTCCCGAAGTACTTGGAGACGTCTCTCATGTATGGGTAATTGTATGGGCTTGCCCCCACAAGGTAGGGACTGACCCTTTCCTGATACCACGTTGGGTTGGCGATGAAGTAGATTATCTGGATTAGTTCAACGCGCGGGTCAATCTCAAGGTGAACCCTGGGGGAGAGGTTTCCCTCAACCGGGGTGAAGTCCACCTGTGTGGATGAGGAAACGTTCGAAGCGTTCACTGGGAAGCCCCGGGAATGAGTAACGTTGGGATGATCCTGTGGAGAATACGTCGTTGAGGTTGATGGTTGGTGTGTGGGCGATGTTGTCGGCGTCGAGCCAAGGCATCCGCTCACGAGAACGAGAATTCCTATCACCACCAAGGCGAGGAGTTTCTTCATTTCTATCCCCTTCCCTACTTCCCAATGACCGAAGTTAAAAAATTATGGACCTCGAAGCGCAGGTATTTTAAACCTCCCATTCAACCGGTTATCATGCTCGAAAAGTTGTTTTCCCTTGGCTACTCCAAGACATTTGCAGAGAGATATTACCAGCTCTGGGGAGAGAGGGCTTTGAAAATAGCCGAGGCCATGGAAAGACTCCTGCCGAGGTGCTTCCGCGTTAATACCCTCCGCATCGAGGTTCCAAAGCTCACAAAGCTCCTCAACAAGAAGGGCTTTCAGTTCAGGCGCGTCCCCTGGGCGAGGGAAGGTTTCTGTCTGACGAGGGAGCCCTTCTCGATAACCTCCACTCCTGAATACTTAAGCGGCCTCCTCTACATCCAGGAGGCAAGCTCGATGTATCCTCCCGTTGCCCTTGGGCCGAAGCCAGGAGAAACCGTTGCCGACATGGCGGCTGCACCGGGCGGAAAGACGAGCCATTTGGCCCAGCTGATGGAGAACGAAGGTCTCATATACGCCTTCGACGTCGGCGAGGAGCGTTTAAAGGAGACGAGGCTCAACCTCTCCCGCCTCGGCGTTACGAACACCGTCTTAATCCACAGTTCATCGCTCCACATCGATGAACTCGGCGTGGAGTTCGACAAAATCCTCCTCGATGCACCGTGCACAGGCTCGGGAACTATACACAAGAATCCCGAGAGGAAAGCCAACAGGACGATGGACGACGTGAAGTTCTGCCAGGGCCTCCAGATGAGGCTCCTTGAGAAGGGCCTGAGCGTCCTCAAGAAAGGTGGAACCCTCATCTACTCCACCTGCTCCCTCGAGCCTGAGGAGAACGAGTTTGTAATCCAGTGGGTTTTGGATAACTTCAATGTGGAACTGCTCCCGCTCCGCTACGGCGAGCCTGCCTTGACCAAGCCCTTCGGAATCGAACTGAGCGAGGAGATAAGGAATGCGAGGCGTTTCTACCCCGACAGGCACGGGACGAGCGGCTTCTTCGTGGCGAAGATTCGGAAGGTCTAATCAGCCTCTGGGGCGAGCCTTTCCCCTATCTCCCTCAGCCTCTTCAAAACATCCCCGCTGAGGTGCCTCTCAAGCTCTTCTCTAGCTGCCTTGGCCAGCTCGAACTTGGACTTGTACTTTCCCAAATCGACCCAGTCTATCTTCTTTCCACCCACAAAGACGTCTATGTCGCAGAGCCTCTTGTAGCCCCTGTACTCAAGCCCCTTGAGCAGGAACTTCACGCGCTCGGGCTTTTCCCACGTTAGGAGCTTGAGCTTGTAGACGGGAACGCGCATGAACGGCCTTGGATAAATCCCAGTCCCAGCCCTCGCCAACGATGAATCCCAGATCGAGGTCCTCTATCACCATCATCAGCCTCTCGATGTGCTCCTCGTAGCGCTTCTCGGTGTTGTAGACCTTTATCGTCAGCTCATTCCATTCGGGGAGAAGCTTGAAGAGCATGACCGGCAGGTTGATGAGAAGCTCCCTGTAAACGTCGAGGAAGTACCTCCTTACGAGAACCGCCCCCTCAATATCCTCCGGGCATATTGGAGAGTTCAGCTTCTTCTTGGTGACGCCTATAATCGTGTCCCCCGCCTCTCCCCCACGCTCAGCGCTTTCATCTGCCCCATGACCTCGCCGCCGAACCTCTCGGCGATCAGCTTGAGTGCCTCCTCAACCTTCTCAGGGATGTGGAGCAGGATTATCGTGCTCTCCGCCTTTACCTTCTCGATCGGGATCTTTCCGTTCACTACCTCCGAAAGAACCACCTTGGCATCCCTGCGTATCAGAAATCCCTCCTCGGGCAGCACGGTTGAGTCGCTGGGAGGCGTCACGAATAGCACCGTCTCGAACTCGCTACTGCGCCTTATGACCTCATCGGCCGGAACCCCATTGACGCCGAAGGTGGCCCTAACACCCTCCTTTATCCCCTCCACCTCGCCCATGAGAAAGACGATGGAAGGCCAAAACGAACCAGCCTCATTACAGACCCCTCCAGATTTTGTATCCCCTCATCGTGTCCGTCCCAACGGGGTAATCGACCCTAACGGCCCGTCCGCTCGGAAGGAAGATGGAGTTGACCCCGAGAACGGCGTTAAGCCCTTTGGGAATCGCCTTGAAATTGTGGCCGTAGAGCCTGAAGTCGGCTTCCCTGTCGGCGACGTCCTTCCATGTGTGGCCGAGTGCGAACTTCTTGCCGCCTATCTCGATCACCGTCCCCGGCTCCACAACGGAATCCCCGAAGAACTCCCGCAGAAGTTCCGGGTCGTCCTCATTGCCGGGAACAATGTAAAGCCTGGCTCCCGAGTTCTTCAGGATTTTGGCGAGCCTCCTCAGCCCCGAGAGGTAGAGCGGCCTCAGGTCTGGCCTCCTCTCCAGCTTCACGTTGTCCACCAAGTCCCCGGTGTGGACTATGAAGTCCGGCCTGTTTTCCTCTATCAATCCCTCCAGGAAGCCGTAAACGCTCTCAGGAGTGTCTCCTATGTGCATTAAGAGGGTCTCGTCCGAGGACTCGCGGAGTTGCCTCAACCTTCTCCTTCGCAGGAAGCCGAGCATGGAATCCACTGAACCCTTTTGGCTGAGGGTGTATATTACCCTTTGGCCCATGGGAGCGCTTAAAAGGTCTTCACTCTACTTCCACTGGTGTTGAAAATGAAGGTTCTCGTTCTCGGTGCCGGAAACGTTGGGAGGGCAGTAGCCTGGGATTTGAGGGATGAATTCGACGTCCACGTTGGAGACGTAAGCAACGAGAGGCTGAAGGCCGTTTCTGACTTTGCCACGCCGCTGAAAGTTGACGCGTCCAGCTTCGATGAACTCGTTGAGGTCATGAGGGACTTCGAGCTTGTCGTTGGTGCTCTGCCGGGCAGGTTCGGCTATCAAGCGGTCAGGGCGGCGATAAAGGCCGGAACGGATATGGTTGACGTCTCGTTCATGCCGGAGAACCCCCTGGAGCTGAGGGATGAAGCTGAAAAGGCGCAGGTTACAGTTATCTTTGATGCAGGCTTCGCCCCGGGGTTAAGTCACATGCTCATGGGCAGGATATGGGGGGAGATGGATGAACTCAGGGAGGGCTACATCTACGTCGGGGGCCTTCCAAAGGAGCCCAGACCACCACTTTATTACAGAATTACATGGTCACCTAAAGATCTAATCGAAGAATACACCAGGCTCGCAAGGGTGATAAGGGACGGCGAGATAAAGGCAGTCAACCCCTTCGAGAGGATAGAGCGCGTTGAAGTTCGCGGTCTTGAGTTTGAGGCCTTCGTGAGCGACGGTCTTAGGAGCCTGCTGGAGAGCGTCAAAGCTGAAAGGCTGGAGGAATGGACGCTCCGCTGGCCGGGGCACCTTGAAAAGATGAGGGTTCTGAGGGAACTCGGGTTCTTCAAGCCGGAGCACGTTGACAAGACGCTCGAGGTGATAACGCCGCTCATGACCTACGACAGCCCGGACTTCTCGATAATGCTGGTCTTCGGAAGGGGAACCATTGACGGGGAGCCGAAGGAGATAGGCTACCTCCTCTACGACGAGGAGAAAGATGGATTCACCTCGATGGCGCGCGTTACGGGCTTTACCGCGGCCATAGTGGCGAGGCTCGTGGCGGAGCAGGCCTGCATCTACGGGGTAATTCCGCCGGAGATACTGGGCATGAGGATAGACACCTTCACGAGGATAAGCGATGAGCTTGCCGACAGGGGGATAAGACTGGAGAGGTGGGAGAATGCTCCACCTGGTGATAGCTGATGCCGAGCTTGAACTCGTTCCCAAGGCAATGGCCGACCATCCCGCCGTCGTCAACTACGCGAAGAGGAGGGACAAGAGGCCGGGGGAGGTGCTCCTCGACGGCACCTACCACCACGCGGTCCTTAGAAAACTCCCCGACGGCGAGAGGCGCGGCAGGCCGGATATAGTTCACCTCTGTCTGCTCAACGCGCTGGAGAGCATAGCCAGCAAGGAGGGCCTTCTCCGCGTGTACGTCCACACGAGGAACGACGAGGTGATACACATCAAACCCGAGACGAGACTTCCGCGGAACTACAACCGCTTCGTCGGCCTCATGGAGAGCCTGTTTAAAAGAGGCGCCGTTCCTAAGGGGCTTGAGCTTTTGAGGCTTGAGAGGAAGAGCCTAGAAGAGCTCGTCGAGGAGATAGGGCCGGATGGGATTTTCGTGATGCATGAGGGAGGGCACTTCGTTAAACCGCGGGAACTCGGAAGGACGCTTGCGGAGCTTGAGAATCCCGTTGTGATAATAGGCGGCTTTCCTCATGGAGACTTCAGGAGCGAGGTCTCCGGGAGAAGGGTGAGCGTTTACCAGAAGCCCCTGGTAGCTTGGGCGGTGGTCAACGAGGTGGTGATCAACTTCGAATCTAACGCCCTGTGAGCCAAAGTTGCACAACGTTTTTATATTCTCCCGTTATTTTTTCTATCTGGCATCAATCTACCCAGGAGGTGTTACTATGAGGAAGGTCAGCGTTCTTATGGCGTTTCTGATAACAGGTTACATACTTGGCATCTGGAACTTCCTAGTGCTGCCGAAGTACTACATAAACTTCGGACTCAAGGGGTTCCTCGTGTCGCTGATTCCAACGCTTATAGCCCTGTTCCTGATCTACAGCGAGGCGGACAGCACGAAGAAGACACGCTATCTGATATACGAACTGTTCTTCAAGATAGCGAGGACGCCGGCGCTGATATTCGTCCTGTTGATGTTCCTTCTTGTGATGCTAGGAGTGACGACCTACTACTCCGCCTACGGCCTCATCTTCATGTTCGGTCTCAGCAACAGCTACGGCTACGTGGCCCTTATGATCATCGCAACGGTGCTTCTCTCGGCGGGGCTCCTGGTGCTCGCCAAGGGGCACACGCTGGAGTTCATCTCCGTCGTCTCGATACTCTTCATTCTCTTCGCCATTGCCGCCGCGTTCCTCGTCAGAGGTCAGGCCCTTGGGGCGATAAACTCCGAGCAGGCCCACCTCTACATCAAGGAGGCGGTTTCATCAATAACCTCCTTTGGCCAGCCTCTCAGCGGGAAAGGAATTCTCTACCTCATAGTCTCAACCCTCGTCTCATTCGGTCTTGGAACGGGCGTTTACTACGTCATAGGCAGCTTCAGTCCGGAGGACCTCGACTTCAAAAAGGTTCTCGTGGGTGTTTTCATTCTCCAAGTAATCATCAGCTTTGCGGCGGCATTCACGATGGCATACTCCCTCGGGGTGGCCTATGAGGGGGCGCAGAGGGCTTATCTCAATCCGAACATTCCGCCGGCTGAGGCTCTGAAGCTTTCCATCCAGTTCCAGAGCATACAGCAGTATACCACCAACAGCACTCAGAGCCCGATGCACTCCATTGGGGTATTCTACGCCATTCCACAGGTCCTCAGGGGGAACGTTAAAAACGACACTAGTCTCATAGTCCTCCTGATGCTCTCGCTCTACCTGGCTGGACTAACGACTATTATCGTTCTAATGGAAATGGGCAGCCAGATGCTCTCCGAGGTTATGCAGTTCAGCAGAACCCAGAGTCTGGGCTTCATATCGCTCCTCGGAATGGTCGTTTCGGGCGCCATGCTCGTTCACGACACAAGGACGATGTTCGTCGTCGTCCCCTTCGCCGTTGGAGCTCTCGTGGCAGGGGCGGAGGCTTACCCGCTTCTCTCATCGGAGCTGGCATACAGCAGGCTCATAGGGTCTCTGATAGCGATACTGCTCGGGATAGGTGCGGTGACCGTTTACTACGCCTTCACCTCCCCCTCAGCGGCTGTAAAGGTCGGTGCGCTCCTAGGGCTCGTCCTGTTCGTGCCGATCTTCCTGAACGGTGTGCTCCTGAAGTCACGCCGCTGATTTTCATTTTCAAAAATTTTTTAAAGGCCCCCTCCAACCCGTCTTAGAACGCTTACGGGAGGTTTGAGAAATGGGAGACAAGACCAAGGTTCAGGTCAGCAAGCTCAAGCCGGGAAGGTATATCCTCATCGACGGCGAGCCCTGCAGGATAGGCAACATAACCGTTTCCTCGCCGGGCAAGCACGGTTCAGCCAAGGCGAGGATCGAGGCCGTTGGAATCTTCGACGGTAAGGTCCGGAGCATCGTCAAGCCCACCAGCGCCGAGGTTGAGGTTCCGATCATCGACAAGAGGACGGCCCAGGTTATAGCGATGACCCCGGACACGGTTCAGATCATGGACATGGAGACCTACGAGCTCTACGACATTCCCATCGAGACCGGCGTTGCCGACGAGATCAAGGACCAGCTCAAGGAAGGTATAAACGTCGAGTACTGGGAGACCCTCGGCAGGATAAAGATCATGAAACTCAAGGGCGAGTGATGCCTTTTTCCTTCTTTGCATAACGTTTTAAAGGCCCCCTCCAAAGGAGGGCACGGGTGGGGGCATGGTAAACTTCAGCGGGATCATTCTCCGGAAGTTCAAGAACATAGCCGGTTCTCGCTACGAGGAGATAATGAAGGCCTACCAGGAGTTCTTTCTCACGGAGGAAGAGCTTCAGATTCCCGAGGTCAAGTCAATTCTCCTCGTCCTCGACAGGTTCTCCGGCGAGGTTCCAGAGGAGGTTTTCGAGGTTCTCTCGGCCTATCCCGGGGCCAGGATTGAAGTGGTTTACGTGATAGACGAGGGGCTCTGTTCCATCATAGGGGAAACCCTGGGAGAGGAGGAAGCCGAGGCCTTCAGAAAAAGCGAGGAATCGCTAGGCAGGGAGCTCTTAAGGGTGACTGAGAGATCCCTCTCGAAATTCGATCTCAGCTTCTCTATGGAGATAACCTTCGCCGACAAAGTGGAGTTCGTTGAAAACGATGCCAAGAACAGGGACATCCTTGTTGTGTCAAGGCACTTCGGCTCGGAGAGCACCAAAACCCACAGGATCAGCCCGATAGTGTTCAGGATTGTTCAGGGGGTAAAGAAACCCGTCATCGTTTACTGAGGTGGTCACATGAGTCCGGAAGAGGCGATCGCACTCGCGGTTTTCCTGGGGGTTTACGCCTTTATAATAACGGAGAGGATCCACAGAACGGTGGCCGCAATGGTGGGGGCGAGTTTGATCCTGATCGTGGGGATAATCCCATGGGAGAAGGTCCCCGAGTACCTCGACCTCGAAACGCTCCTCCTGCTCGCCGGCATGATGGTGATCGTCAACGTTTCCCGTGAGAGCGGCCTCTTTGAGTACATAGCCATAAAGACCGCCAAGCTCTCGAATGGGAACCCGATGAAGGTCCTTCTCCTGTTCTCCGTCGTTACCGCCGTCGTTAGCGCGTTTCTCGACAACGTCACGACGGTTTTACTGCTGACGCCGATGCTTCTCTACATAACCAAGAGGATGGACGTTAACCCCATTCCGTTCCTCCTCGCGGAGATATTCGCGTCCAACATAGGTGGCACCGCAACGCTTATCGGCGATCCGCCGAATATAATGATAGGCTCCGCGGCAGGACTGAGCTTCAACGAGTTTCTGGAGAACATGGGGCCGATAGCCGTTGCCAACATCTTCCTTACAATAGCGGTGGTCTACCTCGCCTACAAGAATTCCATAAAGGTCACCCCCTCAAAAAGGAAGGAGATTGAGAGGGTTATACTCAGCATGGACGAGGAAGATGCGATAAGGGACTGGGAACTCTTCAGGAAATCGGTTATAGTGATCTTGGCCATTGTCGCTGGTTTCTTTCTTCACGATACCATCGGAGTGAAGCCAGCCGTTATAGCCCTCTCCGGAGCCTCTGTGATGCTCCTATGGAGCGGTGTTTCCCCTGAGAGGGCCCTGGAAAAGGTGGAGTGGGCAACCCTGTTTTTCTTCGGCGGGCTGTTTCTCATCGTGGGGGCTCTCGTCGAGACGGGGGTCATAGATGCAGCCGCGGGTAAGATTATGGAGCTCATCCACAGCGAGGCCCAGGCCATATTCGTGATCTCATGGTTTTCGGCGGTTTCGAGCGCGATAGTTGACAACATCCCTCTAACCGCCACCATGATCCCGCTGATAAAAGCGATGGGTTCGAGCGTTAACACGTATCCCCTCTGGTGGGCGCTCTCTCTAGGTGCCTGCCTCGGGGGGAACGGAACGGCAATAGGTGCGAGTGCAAACGTCGTTGTCTTGGGCATAGCCCACAGGGAGGGAATAAAGATAACCTTCGGTGAGTTTCTGAAGGTGGGGGCATTGATAATGGTCTCGACCGTTGCTCTTGGCAGTCTGATACTATGGATGAGATACGGACTGTGAGGTGATCGCATGAGGATACTCGTACTGGTTGACGGCTCTAAGTGGAGTCAGAAAGCGGCACTGCACGCGTTTGCAGTGGCAAAGGGAAAGAAGGCGAAGGTCGTGCTCTTCTCCGTGCTTGACAGGAGAGAGGTCCGGACAGTGGCCTTCCACGCCAGCGTTATAAGCGGCTCGCTTGATGAGATACGGAACTTTGAGGAAACCCTCTGGGAGCAGAACAAGAGAAACGTTAAGGAGCTCCTAACGACGCTCCTGGAGGTGGGGCAGAGGGAAGGTGTCAGCTGTGCCTTCAAAATCGTCGAGGGGCAGGCCAGGGACAGGATCCTTGAGGAGGCCAACTCAGGAAGGTACTCCCTCGTCGTCATGGGTGCCTACGGGAAGAGCGGTAAGACCAGGATAGGTTCACTCCTGGAGGACGTCATCGGAGGGATAAGACCACCTGTCATGGTCGTCCGGTGAGCTAACTTTAAAACCACCTTTCCGTTTCCAAGCTGGGTGGTGACATGGAGTTCCTTTACACCTACGAGACGTTCAAGCTCGAGCTTCCCCTTACCGAACCAGAGAACGCACGTTACGTAATATTGGGTGTTCCCTTTGACGGGACGACGAGCTTCAAGGCGGGGGCGCGCTTCGGGCCTTCACTGACGAGGCACGCGACGCTCAACCTCGAGAGCTACGTCCTCGACTACGACGTTGACATTGCGGAACTTCCCATAGCGGATATAGGTGACGTTGCGGTAGTCGCTGGAGATCCCCGTGGGACCGCCGATAGAGTCAGAGAAACGATTGAAGAACTGAAGAGGGCAAACCCGGCCGGGATTCCAATACTCCTTGGCGGCGAACATTCCCAGACCCTTGGGGCAGTTGAAGCACTGAAGCCAAAAAGCTACGTTGTCTTTGATGCGCACCTCGATCTTCGCGACAGCTATGAAGAGAACCCCTACAATCACGCTTGCGTTGCGAGAAGGATAAGTGAGCTTGACATCGAGGAGGCCATGTTCGGGATAAGGAGCGGGACGAAGGAGGAAGTGGAGTACGCGAAGATGAAGGGCATTCAGTGGGTTCACGCCAGAGATTACAGCTTTGAGTTATTCGTCGAGCTGGTTAAGCCCCTTCCTGAGCCAGTTTACCTCTCGGTGGACGTAGACGTCTTTGACCTCTCGATGGTTCCCTCAACGGGAACCCCCGAGGCAGGGGGATTGTCCTTCTGGGACGTTGTCAAAGCTGTTGAATGGCTCGTCGGGAACAAGAGGATAGCGGGCTTTGATGTGATGGAAGTAGCTGGAGAGAATCTCGGGGACATCACGGCCCTAACAGCGGCAAAGCTCCTCTTCTACTTCATCGGGGCAAATTGGAAAAATCATGAGGAGGGTTTGTAACCCTTCTCCTCAAACTCCTTGACGATGCTCCTGACGGTCAGCAGCTTCTCCCTGAGGAAGGGAACCCAGAGGGTCTCCACGATGACCGTGGTAAGCACTGCTATTATGGTCACGCCCAGGATGATCTCTCCCCAGTGGATGAGCTGTGGATCATGGTAGGTCAGACCGAGGGTCAGGGGAAAGCTCGCCAGAGCCGAGGGGACGACGCCCCTGGGTCCCTCCAGGGATATGAAGAGGTACTCCTTTACGTTGTGCCACTTGAGGATCGGAAGTGCCGCGAGAGGCCTAGCGACGAAGATTATGGCGAATGATATTAGTATTCCCTTCCAGAGGTAGTCGTAGATGACCGAGAGGTCTATGCTCGCTCCGAGAAGGGTGAAGATGAATATTGTCGCTATCGCCGCCAGACTCTCGTTGAAGTGGACCTCCCTTTCAATGGCCTTAACTATCCAGCGCGCGGTTTTGATGTCCTCCTTGAAGAGTATCTTGTGGTTGCCGAGGACTATACCCGTAACGGTTGCCACGAGGTAGCCCGAGGCGTGAACCATCTCTCCCAGCAGGAATCCTCCAAAGGCCAGGGAGAGGGAGTATATGATGACGTCAGGGAACTCCATGACTCCCGTCTTCTTGAGGATCCAGTAACCCAAGAAGCCCATGCCTATTCCAATGGCTATGGAGGCAAGCATCTGGTAGAGGAAGAAAACCACTGCGGCAGGATAGATCCCTATGTGGCCCGCCATCATCTCGAGTATCCTGGCACTGGGAGCCTGCGGGACGAGAAGAGCAACGGCCACCGACGTCAAGACTATGCCGAGAGGATCGTTGAAGATAGACTCTGTCACTATTATGGTTTCGATATCCTGCCTGACGCGATGCTGTCTGAAGAGGGGTATTAACGTGGCGGGGTCTGTGGCACTGATTATCGCCCCAAAGAGGAAGCCAACAACGAATGGGACATGGAAAAGCCATGAGAAAACCGCCGCAGCAATGAGGGCCGTGATTAGGAGGCCAACCGTGTCAAGGGTAAGGACGGTTCCAAGACGCTTTTTCAGAAGGAAGAGACTGAGGTTGTGGCCCTCCGTGAAGAGTATCATAACGAGGCCAAAGACACGCACGTAATCAAATAGAACATGGGCCAGGTCCCTGTTTACAAAATTGAGAACGGGTCCAATAAACATTCCAAAGAATATGAACAGCGGAATGTAAGAGACGTTGGTTCTTTGACTTATAAGAAGCGAAATGAAGCCTATGGCCATCACAATGAAAAAGACGAAGACCATCATCTCAACGCTGGGTAGCCCCGACGCTCCTATCATACCGATCCCTCCGCGTTTTTCTGCGTCACCGCGATTTGGACAGTCAAATGGATTTTTCTGTACATTCACATGACACCACGGCAATCGCCTTATATCCTTTTTGGTTCATTCCTCAGTTGTGCGTCTACTGATTGGAGTTCGTAGGGATAACCAAGCTTAACCACCAGTAATAAGCCCACCAAAAAGCCCAGAATCTCCATAACGACGTCCTGAATCTTGTTTGAGAGACTCTCCTCCAGCCACGGCATTTCAGGTTGAAGGGCAACCTCAAAGAATTCCCAGAGGATTCCAGCTACGAAAAGGGCAAAGAAGCTTATCCCAATTATTTTCTTTGGACTCCACTTCAGCCCATAGGTTTGAGACGCCTCGAGGACGACCTCGTTGAAGATAAACCACGTGACGAGGCCCCCTAAGAAGTGGCTTGGAACGTCGGCGTAGCCCCAGGTGCCGTTGTAAAGGTCGAGGTTAAGAAAAGGGACCTCGAGGAAGGTTATGTGGGCAGCGATGAAGATCGAGAAGAGGGTGTAGATTCCATCGCTGTAGAAGGGACTCACCCATGGCCAGGCCCCCCTTCCAGGGCTCGGATAGGCACGCCTCACAAGGGGCGGAACGAAGAGGGAAGCTAGGCCGAAAACTGCAGCCGCCATCTGGTCGAGGGTGCCCTCTCCAATGATGCTTACAAGCGCGAGTGATACCACTCCAAAGGACGCCGCTACTGTGAAGCTCTCCCATCTCCTCATGTTACCACCGGAAGCTTTTCATCTTATTATATTTTCCCAGATATTCTTTTCGTTGGAGGCCCTTGGGGAAAGAAGCGATAAACCCCTCATAGTGGTACAATGTACTAAACGGGTCCCTTATGGTCACCATTTTCCCTAAACACTTAAATAAGGGCCATTAGATACAATCCTCAGCAGTCCTGCCGGTGATCACAATGGACATCGAACATGCACTGGAGAAGTTTCACTCCCTTAAGCTGGTGGATATAAACCCGGGTATATCTTCAATGCCAGTAGTCTCAGAGAACTCGGATATGATGAGCGTTCTCAAAACCCTGAGAACGAGGCACCACGTCTGGGTCGTCAAGGACAGGGACAGCATGGAACTCGTTGGCGTGATAAAATACATGGACGTTATAGACGTCCTCCTGCCGCCGGAAGCCCACAGATTCAGGCTTGGTATGACGAGCAGAACCATGAAGTCCCTCCTCGGGGGAGCGGCGAAGGCGGGTGATGTCGCGGAGAAGCAGGTCCTGACGATAGACGAGAACAAGACGGTTCTGGATGCCCTCATAAAGATGCGCAAGTACAAGACCCAGGTTCTGGCTATGGTCGATGGCAACAGGCTCGTTGGCGAGGTTAGCATAAGGATACTCATCGGTGAACTTCTAAGACTGATAAAGGTGAGTGGTGCCCAATGGAAGCAGTAACATGGCTTCTGTTCGCGATCGGTATCTCCCTCATTCTAGCGAAGATAGGGGACGCTATAATCGAACACTACGAGCTTCCCGGGGTTCTTGGAGAGCTGATAATGGGCATGATCCTTGGAAACCTGGTATACTTCGGCATCGTTGCCCCCCAGTACCTTCCAATAGTCAGCGGGGAGCAATATGTTAACACCATGACGAACATAGCAGACACCCTGGCCAAGCTGGGCATAATCTTCCTGCTCTTCCTCGGTGCCCTCGACACGGATATCGACCAACTCAAGAAGACGGGCGTTACAGCCACAGTCTCCACAGTTCTTGGCGTCTTCGTCCCGCTGATAATGGCTTGGTACGCTCTCATGGCGATGGGTTATCCCAGCAGGGAGGCCTTTGCCGGCGGCGTCCTTCTCACCGCGACCAGCATCGGCCTAACAGTTCGCGTCATGATGGACCTCGGTGTCCTTAAAAGCGAGGTCGGCGCCGCTTCACTGAGCGCAAGTGTCATGGACGACTTCCTTGGTATAGCACTCGTCATATTCGCCGTGGGAAGCGGTGGATTATTCGGCCTGACCCTTAAAATAATCGCGTTCTTTGTGATAACCGGCGTGATCTGGTGGTTCCTCGTTGACTACTACATCAAATTCGCCGAGAAGCTCCACGTTGAAAAGGGCATCCTCGGGATGGCCCTTGGAATGATGTTCCTCTTCGCGGCTTTGGCCGAGGGCTGGTTCGCAGCTGCTATAGAAGGTGCCTTTATGATGGGCTTGACCCTCTCGAAGCTCCCCGAGGGAAAGCGCCTCATGGAGGACGCAAGGGCCATCGGATACGGCCTGCTCGTCCCCTTCTTCTTCGTCCACACGGGGGCAATGCTTAACCTCACCGTATTCGAGCACAAGAACGCCCTCATACTTGCGACCGTTATGAGCCTGATAGCCGTCATCGGTAAGATACTCGGCAGGGGGTTCGGGGCGTGGATAACCGCCTGGGGACGCGGAAGGGACTTCCTCATGACGCGGGAAAACGCGTGGATGTCCCTTCAGATGGGCATTGGTTCGGTTCCGAGGACGGAGGTGGCTTTGGTAGACCTCATGGTCGCCATCCAGGGTGGCGCGATACCCCCGAGTGATGCTCCGGAGTTCATAGCGGCGACGCTGATATTCATAACCGTCTCCGTGCTTATAACGCCTCCACTCCTCAAGTGGGCGTTCAAGGCCGAGATAGAGGAGGCCAAAGCGGCCAAAGCTGCCCAGAAGGCAGAGAGGATAAAGGAAACCAAAGAGAGGATAAAGGAGATAAAGGGGAATCAGTGACGCCTTTCTTTTTCCAACTTTTCAGCCGAAGAAGGCTCCCATCATGTCCATCTGCTCCTCGCTTATGCTCTTTATTTTGAACTCCGGCATCTCGGAAAGCAACTCCCCGTACTCCTTCTCCGTTATCTCCCTCGCCTCACCGTTCTCGACGAGATAGAAAATCCCGTAGTCGGGGTCGCGGTAGGCGACGAGGAACCTATCCACCTCGATGTCATCGAAGTTCACGAAGATGATGTTTCCGCCGGTGTAGGTTCTCTTACACTTGAAGGGAAAGCTCGAGGAGTTAAGCATCGCATCTCCAAGGGCCTGGTTGGCCTTCTCACCGTTTATCTCCGTCCAGAACTTCCTTCCCTCGAAGTCGCCCTCGACGACTATCAGGAACCTCTGGCCTTCTAACTCCATCAGCGGTGCACCCTTCTCCTGAAGTATTTTAAACAGCTCTCCGATCGTCCCGGCGTTCCTAAGGGAAGCAACAAAACCTTCAACCTTCATGGTCTTTCACCGCTTCACCTTGGGAACCGAGTATAAAAGCTTAAGCCTCCACCCGTTTAGAGGATAAACGATAAAAACCCCTCTACAAACCGGGAGATGGGAGGCAGGGATATAAGGCGGGGGACATAAAGATGCCCGTGTCCGAATTAAGGGACCCCTTTAAAATTGAGGACGTACCCTTTTCTGAGAGAATTATTCGGTCTCATTCCATCCGTGAATGGGCCTTGGATATCTTGCTTGCTCTAATAGTGGGTGTAGGGAGTGGATTTGGAGCCGTTCTGTTCAGATGGCTGATTAGATTCTTTCGCTTGGTTTTTTATAGCCTCCCCCCAGTTTTTTCGTATCAGGGTTTTAATCTAAACCTAATTTTTATACCTGCCGTAGGCGGCCTCATCATCGGTCCTATCGTTTATTATGTGGCCGTGGAAACAAAGGGACACGGAGTTCCTGAGATTATGGAGTCAGTTCACTTGAGACATGGCATTGTGAGACTAAGGGTGTTGCCTTTAAAACTCCTCGTTTCTTCGATAACTATAGGTAGCGGGGGGAGTGCGGGAAGGGAAGGTCCCATAGCTCAGATAGGGGGGAGCACCGGTTCCATACTAGGCCAGTTCTTTAAACTTGACGAGGCCAAGAAGAAGGCGTTGATCTGCTGGGGAGCCGGGGCCGGTATAGCGGGTACATTCAACGCCCCGATTGGAGGGACGTTCTTTGGATTGGAGGTCGTTATGGGAAGGCTGAGGGTGAGGGATATTATACCTGCACTGATAGCCTCAATAGTCAGCGCGGGTATAGCATCTAAGATTCTGGGCGATCGGCCAGCGTTTAAAACCACACTTCCGTGGCTTCAGTTCAACCCCAAGACTCTGGTGGTGTTTGGTTTATTGGGTATAGTTTTTGGATTGCTAGCCTTTTTCTGGGTAAAGCTCTTCTATTTCATCGAAGATTTTTTTGACAGGGATCTCAGGATTCCAAACTGGACGAAACCGGCCTTAGGTTTTCCTGTAGCCGGCCTTTTCAGTGCGACTCTCACATACTATTACTTCACGACTGAAGGGGTGAGCTTAAAACCAATGTACTTTGGAATAATGGGCGTTGGGTACAATGGAATAGACCTTGCCCTAAAGATGAGCCTTCCCATATACATTTTCCTCCTTTTGGGATTGCTAAAGATGATTGCAACGGCCTTTACAATAGGATCCGGAGGAAGCGGTGGCATATTTGCACCCTCACTGTATGTCGGAACAATGTTCGGCATATTCTTTGGATGGCTTATGCTTGGCTGTCCCGCACATCCAGACCCCAGCCTTCTCCTTCCATACGCCGTGGTGGGGATGGGTGCTCTCTTTGCTGGGGCGGCACGGGCACCTCTAACCTCCATTTTTCAGATCGCTGAGATGACTAGAGCCTTTAATCTGATGCCCTCTTTGATCGTGGCATGCGGATTGAGTTACATCACCTTTGACATACTCTCAAAAGGCTCGTCCATTTATACGTTGAAACTGGAGAAAAAAGGCTTGAGATTGGGAGAACATGAATTAATGATGGATCTCTTGGAGAACATTAAAGTTTCAGAGGCCATGACACCGGCTAAAAACGTAATCGTGGTCTCCTCTAAGGACAGCCTTGATGAAGTCATGAAAAAAATCACCAAGACCGGGCACTTAAGCTACCCTGTTCTCGAAGGGGATGAAGTTGTGGGGGTGATCACCCTCCAAGACATCACAAAATGTTCCGAGAAATGCAAGGAAGTCAGGGATGTGATGTCACAAAGACCCGTGGTTGTATATCCCGACGAGAACCTAAAGGAAGCCATGTTAAAACTCGACAAAAACAACGTGGGGATATTGATCGTGGTACCAAGGGAGAATAGGAGAAAGTTAATGGGCATCATCACGAAGTCTGACATCATAAAGACAATCAGCTTGTACACACGGTCATGAGCCAACTAACTTGAATAGGGGTGCTGTTTATGCTCGTCGATGCCGATCTCCACATTCACTCCCGCTACTCAAAGGCAGTCTCCAAGACCATGACGATTCCGAACTTAGCGGAAAACGCGCGCTTCAAGGGTTTAAGCGCCGTGGGAAGCGGGGATATACTGAACCCAAAGTGGGAGGAAGAACTCCTCAGGTATGCCCGAAAGGTTGATGGAGGGACCTACGAGCGCAACGGTATAAGGTTCCTCCTCACGACTGAGGTGGAGGACGAGAGGAGGGTTCACCACGTCCTGATCTTTCCGGATATAGGGATCGTTCACGAGATGAGGGAAAGGTTGAAGGAGTACTCAAGGGACATAGAAACCGAGGGAAGACCGCGCGTGAACCTTTCCGCCGCTGAAATAGCCGACCTGGCCAACGATCTCGACGTTCTCATCGGACCGGCGCATGCGTTCACCCCCTGGACGAGCCTCTACAAGGAGTACGACAGCCTTAAAGAAGCCTACGGGGATGCAAAAATCGACTTTCTCGAGCTCGGCCTCTCCGCCGACAGCGAGATGGCCGACATGATAAGGGCACACCACAGGCTAACCTACCTCAGCAACAGCGATGCCCATTCGCCTATGCCCCACAGGCTTGGAAGGGAGTTCAACCGCTTCGAGGTTGAGGAGGCCACTTTTGAGGAAATCCGGAAGGCCATCCTCCGGAGGGGCGGCAGGAGGATAGTCCTCAACGCGGGCCTCGATCCCCGGTTGGGTAAGTACCACCTCACAGCCTGCTCGCGCTGCTACACGAGATACAGCCTCGAGGAGGCAAAGACTTACCACTGGAAGTGCCCGAAGTGCGGCGGAAGGATAAAGAAGGGAGTAAGGGACAGGATTCTTGAGCTCGCCGACACGGAAGAGAGGCCGAAGGACAGGCCGCCCTACCTACGCCTAGCACCACTGGCGGAGATCATAGCGATGGTCATAGACAAAGGCGTTGGGACGAAGTCCGTGAGGCTGATCTGGGAGCGCTTTTTAAGGGAGTTCAGAAGCGAGATAAGGGTTCTCGTTGACGTTCCAGTCAGAGAGCTTGCCGCAGTTCATGGGGAAGTTGCCAAGGCAGTCTGGGCGTACAGAAACGGGAAGTTAATCGTAATCCCCGGGGGAGGAGGAAAATACGGCGAGATCAAACTTCCAGAGGAGATCCGAAAAGCAGAGGTAGATGAGCTGGAGAGCGTTGAGATAGAACTTCCGGAGGAGGAAAAGCCGGGGCAAAGGAGCATAACGGAGTTCCTGGGGGTGGCACATTGAGGGAATCCGAAATCATTGAGCTGTTCCTCGGACATCTAAAAAGGCAGGGTGATTTGCCCCTTGGAGACGATGCAGGTGCCTTAAAGTTCGGGAAGGCATGGCTTGTTGCTACAAACGACATGCTCGTCAGAAAAACGGACGTTCCGGATATAATGACCCCGGAGCAGGTTGGATTCAAGACAGTAACCATGAACGTGAGCGACGTTGCCGCCATGGGAGCAAAGCCCATAGGCTTCCTCTTCTCGCTTGGTATCCCCTCGGATTCGAGCACCGGCTACCTCGAAGGGATAGCGAGGGGAATTGAAAAAGCTCTAGAATTCTACGAGGTCCCCGCTTTGAGCGCCGATACGAACGAGGCCGACGATCTGATCGTAGACGGAATCGCGCTCGGGACCACGGAGAGACCCATAACGCGCTCCGGAGCAGGGAGTGAAGAGACCGTGTGCATCACGGGTGATGTGGGCAGGGCGCTCACCGGGTACCTAGTGTGGAAGAACGGGCTTGACGTATCCAAGGGAACACGCAGGGCCCTCTACGAGAAGTTCCTCGAGCCAAAGGCAAGGGTCAAAGAGGGAATCAAGCTGAGCGGGATCGCCACTGCCGCCATAGATGTGAGTGACGGTCTCTCCAAGGAGCTCCAAACCCTAGCAGGGATGAGCGGCGTTGGCGTTGAAGTCCTCGCGGAGAAACTTCCCATAACGGAAGAAGTCTTCGAGGTCGCAGAGATGCTCGGTCTTGATCCCCTAACGCTCGCCCTATCCAGCGGGGAGGAATTCGAGCTGGTCTTCACCCTTCCAAAGGAGCTCTTAGGGCGTCTCGACTTTGAGTGCACTCCCATAGGGAGGACCTTCAGGGGAAACGGCGTCTACATTACGAACGGGGAAAAACGGAAGGAGATGCCTGTTCTCGGCTGGGAACACCTCTCAAACCGCCGGGATCCAGGAAGCTCCACCCCGATAACGTTTTAAAACCTCCTCCCTACTAACCCCGGGTTGAAAAATGTTTGAGAGTCTCCTCACTTCCACCTCGGAATACACCTCTGCCGTTCTCAACGCCTCGCTGAGATACCTGTCCCTGGCGTTTCTGGCGTACTACACCAGCGTCTTTCTCTATGCCCTGAGGTGGAAGCTCATACTGAGGGGGATCGGACGGGACGCACCGCTGATGGAGCTGACCAAGGCCATAATGGCCTCAATATTCATGAACAACGTGACTCCCCTCAGCAGGAGCGGTGGGGAGTTCTTAAGGATCGCCTGGATATCAAAGCGGGCCGACGTTCCTTCCGGGATCTCCGCGGTCAGCATAGTTTACGAGAGGATACTAGAGACGGTACCGGTTTTCCTGCTTTTCCTCGTCGGGGCAAGCTATTTCTCGTCCACTGAATCGCTTCCATTCATCCTGCTCGGAATGACCGGCGTGTTTATTATATGGACCAAGTGGGACTCCTTCGTCAGGCTGTCCCTCAGGGTTTTCAGAACTAACGTGACGGAGGATGAGATGAAGGGGATACGCGACCTCCGAAGAATGCACGACGTCAACCTTGCCGCGATAGTGCTGAGCTCTTCGGTCTGGCTTTTAGATGTCCTCAGACTGAAGTTCATCGGGCTCGCCTTCGGCCTCGACCTCCCCTGGGCCCTCGTAGCGCTGGTGTCGATAGCCAACCTTATCCTAGGTCTCGTGACAGTGACTCCCGGAGGGGTTGGGATAATCGAGGGTGGCCTCATTGGGACGCTGACGTACTTTGGGATACCAATGGCCTTGGCCCTTCCCATGACCCTCCTCGAGCGCTTCGTCTCATACGTGGCTAGCAGCATAGTTGGATTCATAGTCCTCCTCACTTCCGGAGGGGTTGAAATATGGAGAGCCTTAAAATCGCGATAGCCAGCGACTGGTTCTATCCGAAGGTAGGTGGAATCGAAGCCCACATAGACGAGCTCGCTAGGAGGCTCCTCTCGGCCGGCCACGAACCCTACGTCATAACTCACGATTACAGATACCTCAGGCCGTACTCCGATGATTTTCCATATCCAGTCGTCCGCTTTCCCGCGTCTGTTTACCTGAAAAAATATCACGTGAGCTTTGGCTCGAGCCAGTTCTGGAGGATAAACGAGTTCTACAAGGAGGTCAACTTCGACATAACCCACGTTCACAGCATATACTCCCCCCTGGGCGTGGCCGTCTCAAAGATATCCCGTGGAATCAGGGGCGTTCCGGTAGTCGCCACCAACCATTCCTTCTACGGCAAACCCCCCTTAGACCCCGTAATAAGACCCCTCGTGAGACACGAGCTGAAGAAGGTTGACACTTTCATAGCCGTCAGCACCCCCGTGGCGGAGGACACCAGGAGGCTCCTTGGAGACAGCATAGAGGGAAGACCCGTCTTTGTGGTTCCCAACGGCATAGAAGTCTCAAGATGGCGCCCACCGGAGCCCGAGGAGAGGGAAAAGGCCCGGGAAGAGCTCGGAATCAAGGACGAGCTGGCTATACTCTACGTGGGCAGAATGACGGAAAGAAAGAACACCCACAAAATACCTTTCATTCTCAGAGAGGCCCTGAAACTGGGTGGGATCCCAAAGGATAGGGTGAAGCTACTGGTGGTTGGCGACGGCCCCATGAGACCAGTTCTGGAGGAAAACCTCCTGAAAACAGGAATTGGGGAGATAACCGTGATGAAGAACTTCGTTCCGAGGGGGGAGCTGCTTCACCTCTACTGGGCCTCAGACCTCGTCGTAGTTCCCGGTCTCCTCGAGACTTTCTCTGTCGTGGCGCTGGAGGCAATGGCAACCGGGAGACCGGTAGTTGGTCACAACGGCAGCGGCCTCTCGGACGTGGTCTCCCACGGGAAGACCGGGCTTTTGAGCCTCAACGAGAAGGACATGGCGAGGAACCTCGCCCTTCTCCTAACCGACAGAGAACTGCTGGTTGAGATGGGGTTCAGGGCAAGGAAAAGGGTGGAAAGGAGATTCTCATGGGAGAACGTTCTCAAACGACTGTTGCGGGTCTACCGGGTGACCCTAGATGTGGGGAGTGAAGTGGACAGGCGCTACCTTTTCTACAAGATCATGAGGAGGATAGATGGATGATGGTCTCGATAACCTTCGACGTTGAACACGACTGTCCACCGTATCTTACTACTAGAAGGGGGATGAGGGAGGGGCTGCCGAAGCTCCTGGACCTGATGGCAGAGAAGCGCGTGAGGGGAACCTTCTTTTTCACAGCGAAGATGGCTGAGGAGTTTCCGGGTCTCGCAAAGAGGGTGGTCGATGAGGGGCATGAACTCGGGAGCCACAACTACAACCACGAACGCCTCGATACCCTGGACTTCGAGACAGGAAGGAAAGCAATAGAGCGCTCCCTCGAGGTTCTGCGCAGATTTGGAGACGTTGTTTCGTTCCGGGCCCCCAATCTGCAGCTTCCCGGAGAGTACTACGGTGTCCTCGAGAAGAACGGCGTTCTCGTGGACTCCTCGAAGGCGGCCTACAAGGGTTACCGATCCGGAGTGAAGTTCTTTGGAAACGTTCTGGAGGTGCCGGCATCGACCACAAGCTCCGTCATAAGGCTTCCCTGGAAGATACAAAAGATCATCCACTCCCGTCTGAAGGAGCCAAGGATTTACTTTGCTCACCCCTGGGAGTTTGTGCCCATGCAGGGGGAGAGAATAAGGTGGGACTGCCGCTTCAACACCGGCGATAAGGCCATTGAGCTCCTCGGCAGGCTAATAGACTACTACAGATCAAAGGGCGCGAGGTTCCTTACCATACGGGAGTACTACGACCTCTACGGAAAGCTTAAACGTGGGTGAGGAAATCCCTAACGGGTGAGACCATGAAGGAGGCCATGTACTGGGAGCCGCTCGACAACAACCGTGTGAGATGCAAGCTATGTCCCCTCAACTGCATAATAGACGAGGGCCAGCGCGGATCATGCAGGATACGAAAGAATATAGGAGGAAAGCTCTACACCCTCAACTACGGCAAAGTCTCAGCCATCGGAACGGATCCCGTCGAGAAAAAGCCGCTCTTCCACTTCTGGCCGGGTTCATGCGCCCTATCAATAAGCTCGGTCGGCTGTAACATGCACTGCAAGCACTGCCAGAACTGGGAGATTAGCCAGGCCGATGAGAGCTTTCCTTATCTTCACGACATGAGCCCCGAGATGGTTGTGGCAATAGCGAAGCGCTACGGCTGTGAGAGCATAGCCTACACCTACAATGAACCGGTAATCTGGTACGAGTTCGTTCTCGACACGGCAAAGCTCGCCAGAAAAGAGGGAATCTACAACCTCCTCATAACCAACGGCTACATAAACGAGGAACCCTTCAGGGAGCTGGCCCCTTACATTGACGCTATGAACATCGACATAAAAGCCTTCAGCGACGAGTTCTACATGAAGATAGCGAGCGTTCCGAGCGGTGAACCGAGCAGAAAAACAGCGGTAATAGCGAAAAAGGAGTTTGGAATCCACGTGGAGCTGACCTATCTGATAATCCCGACGCTGAACGATAAGGAGGAGGAAATACGCTCATTTGCTCGCTGGGTTGTGGAAGAGCTTGGCGATGAAACGCCAGTTCACTTCTCGCGCTTCTTCCCCCACTACAAACTGATGCATCTCCCGCCGACACCGCTTGAGACGATGAACATGGCCTACCGTATAGCTAGAGAAGAAGGCTTAAAGTTCGTCTACATCGGCAACGTGCCCGGACATCCCGGGGAGAACACCTACTGCCCGAGGTGCGGCAAACCTTTAATAGTGCGCCACGGATTCGAGATAGTCGAGTACCACATCACACCCGACGGAAGGTGTGAGTACTGCGGTGAGAAGATACCCATCATTGGGAGGTATCAAAAGAGGGAATATCCCAGGATGTGGTGGTGAAATTGGAGGAGATAGAGGTCATCTTCTACATTGAAGGCCTTGGAAACGAGAAGAAAGCTTTAGAAAGTGCCTTGAAAGAGACCGCCGAGAACCTCAAAAGGGAGAGAGGGGTAGAAGTTGAGTACGCCAGAGTGGAAGAGGTGCTTGAAGACCCCCAAGCGGATCCCCTGAAGTACTCCGGGATGATAGAGGCCATGCTTAAGGGCCCACTCGAGGAGATAGTTCGCCTAACGCTTCACTACTCACCGGCGATAGTGGAGGTCGTGAAGCCTGGAAAAGTCGAGGTTGATTCCAAGGAACTAATGAAGCTCCTCGGAGAGGTATCTCTCTTCATGCGCAAGCTCATGGAGGAGTTCGGAGGTCTGGCTGCCTATCCCAAGCTCGACGATGTTCCCGTTCCAAGGATAGGCTTCGAGCGCGAGGAGATCGAGGAGCTCATAATAGGCGACAGAAACGTCCGTTACAGACTGGTTATAGAGGTCTTCGGGAAGGACGAGGAGAGCATAAAGGAGACCATGGCGAAGGCGCTGGCAATTGAGGGATGCAGGATAAACGCCCTCGTGGTTCAGGGCGAGATGGGGGAGAAAGAGTTCAAGGGCTATTTAGCGGCGGAGCTGCTGTCCCCCATCGACACGCTTGCCCAGCTGGTCGGGAAGTACGCACCGGTTGCAATATCCATACTCGAACCTGAGGTGGTGGATATAACCGCCAACGAGCTCCAGAACATCCTGACGGACCTGGGTGGGTTCGTGAACGAGCTCGTCACCAGACCCGTGAGGAAGATGATAGCGGACAGGCAGAACACGACCTTCAAGCTCCAGTGATATTATCGTCAAAAGGCGAAAGGGCTATAGGCATTTAATTAAGCCCGCTTTTATTTTTACGGCAATGAGCGAGCTTTTTTTGGACAGAGAAAGGGTCTGAAAGCGAAAAGTATATATACCCTAACCCGGTAGAAGTCCATTGACAACATCTGTTAGGCCATACCAGGGTGCAAGCCCAAAGATAGGGAGGTGTATGGAAGATGAAAGTTAAGAAGATCGCGGCGCTTGCAATCGGTGCCGCAATGATCGGAGCCACGATGGGCTTTGCCAGCGCTCAGCCGACCGTTCCGAACATACCGAAGAGCTTCTTCGTGAACCCTAACGGGACCCCGAACGTTAAAATCGTTGTCGGAAGCAACGCTGCTGCCATGGACGTTGCCAGCGCGGCTGACATAGCCGTTGCCCTTGGAAGCCTGCTCTACACCGAGAAGGAGGTTCAGGCCCAGGGCGACTACGTTAAGATAACCGCCACCTACGCCCCGGCCACCGAGGCCATGTGGACCATCTACGCTTACAACTACACCACGATAACCGAGGACCACAACATAACCAACATAACCAGCTGGGCAACCAGCTACGACCAGCTTCCGGGTGACTACTGGTACAATGGTGCCGCCTTTACCGCCAACTACACCACCTGGAAGGAGAACTTCAACGTCCCGACCACCCTCAAGGGCAAGGACAAGTCGGGCGAGTACACCTTTGACTGGCACATCACCATCAGCCACCCGAGCCTCATGTCAACCAACCCGTCCAACTGGAACCAGACCGCCCCGCCGAAGAGCGCTGACATAGCTGTTGCACCCGGCCAGTTCCACATACTCGTTGACTACGTGCTCTACAACTACAGCGTCACCACCACCGAGACCGTCACCCTCGGCGAGCCCGAGTGGGGTACGACCACCGAGACCGAGAACGTAACCAACTACTACATAGGTGACAAGGAGGAGATGGAAGCCGCGGGTGGAAATGGTAGCATCATCTTCCAGGGAATTGGAGCCGGTGACACCTTCACGGTCTTCGGCCAGGAGTACCACGTCCTCAGCGTTGGCAACAACACCTTCACCGCCGGTCATGTAGCAGGCGACCAGTGGTACCAGGTCGGCCAGCCGCAGGCCATACCGGGTACAAACTGGGTGGTCAACGTCCTCGACATCAGTATAACCGACCAGAGGGCCCTCATCACCGTCAAGAACACCGAGACCGGCGCCGAGACTGACCAGATAATCCTCAACCAGAACGAGCCGGTTTATATTATCAGCACCAGCAGCGGCCTTGAGGCCACTACCACCTTTAACGGTCAGGCAGACCTTATACTCAAGCTCGAGGACACCTTCGTCGGTATCGACGGCCACCTCATAGCCAACATCTACGCAGAGTACAACATCCAGTCCCTCGGGCCGGTCTTCCACCCGGTCAGCGGATGGAACGCCACCGTCAGCACCAGTGACGGATACATAACCAACATAAGCCTCGTCAACGCCAAGGAACTCGAGGGCAACCCGCTCGACATATTCGGCACCTACAACCTCATGTACAAGTACGTCCAGAAGAGCTACGACGAGTACTACAACCCCGCCTCCGGTGAGTTCGTCAAGGCTCCCTCAGGCAAGTCATTCATAGTCGCCTACGCCTACATCTGCCTCAAGGACAAGGAGGGCAAGGTCGTCGAGAAGGAGATCAAGGTCGGCGACCAGATTCCGGGAACCGACTTCGTCGTCAGCGAGATAGCCGCCAACGTCACCCAGATCGAGCTTAAGCCTGTCACCCAGCCAATAACCGTCATGGACTTCGAGGTTAACATGGAGAACCCGGGAGCCAACCTCATACTCGTCGGCGGCCCGGTCGCCAACAAGATAACCAAGTACCTCGTCGAGCAGAACATCAGCAAAATCAACTGGTACAACAGCACTGGCGACATCGAGTACATCCCGAACGCCCTCGGCGGCAAGGATGTCGTCATCGTTGCCGGTGCCAACAGGACCGACACCAGGATGGCTGCCGAGGCCCTCATGAAGTACATCGCCGAGCTCGTTAAGGAGTGAGCTCTTTTTCTCTCCTTTCCTTTGGCTTCTTCTCGGTTTTAGGGGGTTTTGACCTTGAACGGAAAGAGGCTCGCAGTGATACTTGTAGTTCTCCTGCTCGTGGTTGCCCCCCTCAGCTATGTTGCCTACGCCCTCCACAACTACGGCAGGCTCATAAACCCGGGAACCCCAAAGGGAGTCGAGAGATACGCGGTTATATACGCCTCGGATCAATTCTACGTGTTAACGGAGGAACAGTACCGGGAGCTCCTCCAGAACGGGACGAAACTGCCCGAAGGAGCGCAGGTTTTCAACGTCACCCTGGAAAGCTACCTCACGGGCAGCCCCAAGGTCGACCTGAACCTGACGCTTAGGAGCTTCTACGACTACTTCACGATAGTGCTTGGCTCCCCCTCCGTAATAAACTGCAAGGACAACCCCAACCTCTACGTCGGCAACTGCGAGTACAGGACGCTCTCGGTGTCCGAGATATCCGCCCTCGTCTCCAACCTGTTCTCCGTGAACTACTACCTAAAGGGACTTGAGATGGGCTACGACAACGTCACAGCCAAGCAGTACGCCTTTAACCAGACGTGGATGAGGTTCAGGAAAACCTACCTCAACTTTTGGACGAAGTTCGACCTCGGAAGGGGCAAGATAGGAAACGAAAAGAACCTCGCGGTTCTGCTAATCGGACCGGCCGAAGGGGCAGAGAAGAACGCCGTTTTCGTGCCCAGAAAGGGTGTCCTCGTGATAGAGGGAACAACCGACGAGACCATAAGGGCGGAGATAGTCCTAATAGAGAACGTCATAGGGTTCCAGTGGCCCAAGGGCAACCAGACGAAGATGGTTCAGATCACAGGGTGATTAGACCACCCAAGAGTTCTCTCTTTTCTTCCCCCACCAGTTTGAAGAACTCGTCTTCGCTCCTGAAGGGCCTCTTCGCAAGGATTTTGATGGCAGTTTTCCTCCCGATTCCCGGAATAAGTTCCAGGGTCTTGGGGCTTTCTCGGTTAATGTTTATTGGAACCGGAATTCC
>WAMH01000072.1 GCA_015522395.1 Thermococcus sp.
AGAGAGCGGATGGTGACTATCGCGCCCATCGAGAAGCCTATTAAGGCTATGCTTTCGGCCGCTTCCGGGTGGTTCTCCTTCAGCCAGCGGACGGCGGCTTCCACGTCCTTAACCTCGTCCCTCCCGACGGTTGTGTACTTGCCCTCGCTCCTGCCGTGGGCGCGGAAGTCGAAGGTCAGGACGTTGTAGCCCTCCTTAAGCAGGAACTCGGTGGTCTGTTTCATGTAAACGTCGTCCCACCTGCTCCTCGTGTAGCCGTGGAGTGGAATCACCGTTTTGCCGCTCCTGTTCGGAATCCACCAGCCGCTCAGCTTCAGCCCGTCGGAGGTCTCAAAGGTTATCTCCTCGTAGTCGAAGCCCCACTCCTTGGGCGTCCAGTCGCCGACGAAGCGCGGAGGCTTCGCCATTTTGTAGGCCACGAAAACCGCGAAGAGGATGAAGAGAAGAAGGAGAAAAACCAAAGCCCCTAAAAGTGGTCCCATAGCTCACTCCCCCGGGGTCTTCTCAACGTCCAGGTGCTTCATGCTCCATATCAGGGGCAGGGCTATAAGGACGAATACTGCTCCCACCGGGAAGAGGACCCTGTAGTTCCCACCGGCGAGCTGGACAATGGCGCCGCCGACGAGACCCGCTATGAGTATCGGGAAGGACTTGGTTGCCTCGAAGAAGCCGTAGTAGCGGCCGTTGAAGGCCTCCTTCTCGTACTTGGTGAGCAGGTCGCCGATGACGGGCCACGAAGTAGCCATGAGCATTCCCCAGCCGATTCCCGCGAAGCCAATGAGAGTCGTGATCTGAAGCTCCGTGGTGACGAACCAGCCGAGGATGAACGGTATTAGGAAGAGGATTCCGCCGAGGATTATTGACTTTCTCCTGCCAATTCTATCGTAGAGCGGGCCGCCGATGATCGCTCCGATGAGGACTGTAACGTTGAAGAGCGCCATAATGGCGTTTCCGAGGGCTGTAACGTTCGATGTGCCAAGAACGGACTCGAGTATTCCGAACATGAAGACCGCTATGAACTCGAAGCTGAGCCACCACAGCATCTGGGCGGTGTAGAAGCTCAGGAAGTCCCTGTCAGAGATTATGACCCTGAGGTAGTCCCAGAGCCCCTCCTCCGGTATTTCCCCTTCAACCTTTGGCTCCCTGACCCTGAAGAAGACGTAGATGGCCGAGCCTATGAGGAAGACCGCGACCACCGTGAAGGGGATCCAGAGGTAGCCAGCCTGAACCATGGCCTTTATCCCGTTGTTTATCCCCGTGACGGCACTGGCCTTTGCGGCCAGGAAGGCTATCATTCCGAAGAGGAAGAGGTTGCCCATCCATTCGAAGAGCGTTATTATCCCGCTGGCCTTGCCACGGGAGCCGCTCTCGATGACGTCCGGCATCAGCGAGCGGTACTGGGCGACGAAGAAGTACATGAAGAAGTAAAACGCCGCCAGGATTACCGCGAAGGTCAGCAGGGAGATTCTCTCTATGTATCCCAGATATATCACAAGGGCCGTCAACCCGGCCAAGATGCCACCGGCGAGCACGAAGGGTGTCCTCCTGCCCCTCCCGGATGAGTAAACATCGCTGTAATAGCCCATCAACGGCGGTACTATTAGCCCCATCAAGCCCTGAAGCGATAGAACCGCCCCTATAACAGCGGGAGCGTTTGTATAACCCTCCTGGAGCAGTTTGAACGTTAGACCCTTGTTGATAGCCCAGCCCGTGCTCATGCTGAAACCCAAGAGGGCAATACCAAGTATCATACCCCAGCTAAACCTTCGGTCGTCGCTGCCCATACCAACCACCTTCGTCCATCTATGCACCGTTAAAACGCAGTAGTAACGGGTTGCACAAAGAAGCTTTTAAGGGTTGCCAGCCCATTTTTGGGCGATGAAGGTCAGAACAGAAGTGGACAGTGAAGACATCCCGGTCCTGGGTCACCGGGGCTTCAGAGGATCCCTAGAGAACACCATGCCTGCCTTCAGGCGGGCTTTGAGATACGCCGACGGTATAGAATTTGACGTCAGAACCACAAAGGACGGGAAGCTCGTTGCTCACCACGACGGAACCTTCAAATCGGAAGGGGGGGCCTTCAGGGTAAACGAGGTCAGCCTCCCCATGCTCAGGAAACTCCACCCCCTTGGCCCCCTGGTTCCGGAGGTTTCCGAGGTGCTGTCCCTCGATGCTGCACTCTTAAATGCAGACGTCAAAGAGAGAGAAGTCGTGGAGCCTCTAGTCAATATCATCGAGCGGAGAAAGGCCATTGAAAGGACGATCTTCTCGGCGGATGAACCGGAGACGGTCACGACCCTATTCCGGGAGTGCCCCGACTGCAGGGTTGGCCTCTCGATAGTAGACTACCGCTCAATGGCGTGGCTTTTCAAAACGGGGGGCCTCTACTCCGTTCACGTTCCAATCGACGTCGTTTCTTACATTGGCTACAGGCCCTTTATAACGCTCCTCCGAGTCCTCAGGCGGCGGAAGCTCAGGGTTTACCTCTGGAACTACCGCATGGACGAGCTTCTCTGGGTCCCGAGACTGATTCACCTCGTCGATGCCGTCATATCCGACGACCCTGCGAGACTGAGAAAGGTTTTTAGGTGCTCTTCCAAAGTCCCACTATGGTGATCCAATGGAGAGAAGAACCCTCGTTCTCGGCCACAGGGGCTACTCCGCCAAGTACCCGGAGAACACCCTTCTGGCCTTCAGAAAGGCCATTGAGGCTGGAGCGGATGGAATAGAGCTTGACGTCTGGCTTACTAAAGACGGTGAAGCCGTCGTGATCCACGACGGGACAGTTGACAGGACGAGCAACGGTAGTGGTAAAGTCAAGGACATGACTTTGGAAGAGCTTAAGGCACTCGACTTTGGGAGCGGGGAGAAAATCCCCACCCTGGAGGAGGTCTTTGAGGCCGTCCCCGAGGATGCGATAGTCAACGTTGAGATAAAGGACGCCGATGCTGTTGAGAAAACCGCTGAAATCATAGGGAGGAACAACCCCGAAAGGGTCATCGTCTCGTCCTTCCTTATCGATGCCCTCAGGGAGTACAGGAAGCTCGATTCCGAGACAAAGCTCGGGATACTGGTGGAGGACGAAGAGGTTCTCGCCCAGCTTCCCCAGCTCATAGCGGAGCTTAGGCCCTGGTCCATAAACCCGCCGATAGACGCGATGGCGATCCTCGGCGTCGAGAAGACCGTCGGGGCGCTTCAGATGGTCAAGAAGGCCGGGCTTAAGGTTGCACTCTGGCCGCTCAACGCCGAACTCTACTACGAGAACGACAACCTCGTCCGCCTCGGCGGCCTCTACGACGTCATCATAGCCAACGACATCGAGAGGATGCTTTCCTACCTCGGCTCAATAGGGCTGAGGTAAAACTTTAAAAGGTTTTTTCCTTACTTTTTATGGTTGGTGTAAATGGATTCCCGGTGCATCTTCGCGGTGATAGCGACGTGCTTCTGGTTTCCATTCTGATACCTGGTGAGGTTTACAACCCAGCGCACGCTAGGTACCCCGGCGGTGGCTACGACGTCTATCAGGAGAACGTCAGCAGAGTTGCGGTCGTCCTCTGCGGTGCCGTAACCAGGGAGTACTACAACCACCTCGTGAGCTGGATCACCGGGTTCCCCCACCACAATCTCTACCGCAGACCCGGGGCGCCGAGGACGGCCATCATCGTGAGGAACTGGAGAAGCTTTGAGAGGAACCTCCCCTACGGGTGCGAGGTCGTCTCCTCGGAGGAAGTAAACTCCGCTTACGACGAGGCCCTTCGCAAAGCTTCCCTAATCCTTGAGAACCTGACGAAAGGAACGGAGGACTACGAAAAACTGAGACCGTTCTTCGCCTCCGCTCCCTCCAGAGGGGCTCGGGAGGGCAACGCAACACGCGTTGAGGTGATGATCACAGGGCCGAGAAACGTGAAGGTCACGGAAAAGCCGTTCCTTCTGGTGTGGGTCATTGTGGCGGCTCTGGGCATCTTGGGCCTCATCACCTCGGGCAGAAGAAGGCTTTACATGGCCGCCTTCGGGATAATCCTGATCCTCGGTGCGTTCTTCATTGGGAAGGCCCTCTACTTTGAACACGAGGCTTCACT
>WAMH01000073.1 GCA_015522395.1 Thermococcus sp.
AACTCAGGTAAACCCTCCGAGAACTCCTTCGGTTCAACGCGGAGGTGCATCAAAAGCTCCCTCTCCCACTCCGTGAACAGCTCCTCCTCGCTCAGCCTCTCCTTCGAGAGAACCGCCTCCCCGACGACCCTGCTCCTGAAGGTGTAGTACCTGATTCCGGAGTCCTTGAGAAGATCGTTGAACTCCGCCAGGGCAATACCTCCTTTAACCGTCCCCTCGAGCGTTATCACGGCAATGGCGTCCTTCGGGATGAGCGATGAAACCTCCTCAACCTTTCTCCTCAGCTCTGCCTTGCTCTTTCCTTCAACCCTGACTGAGTAGAAGGGCCTCGTCTCAACTTCCACGAACTCAGGAGCAAAGTCCTCGACGATGTAGAAGCCCTTCGGCCCCTCGCGGTTCTCCATAACCTTCGGCTTTTTGTCTCTGATGGAGTAGCGGATTATGTGGCTCGCCTCCCTGATTTCGGTCCTCTCCAGGGAGCCGGGGTAAGCCAGGGGGCCGCTTAGACCCGTTTGGGAAGGCTCGGCTATCCTCCTGATGTGGATGTGCCCGAGGGCGTAGTAGGAGAACCCATCCGGCAGTTCGCTCAGCCTCAGATCGAAGGCATCTTGATATGGCGTGTCCTTGGCCAGGTAGTTAATTGCCTGGTGGAGCATGAGAATTCCCCTCTTCCCCTTGAAGAGCGCCCTGAGGACGTTGGCGTCACCCCTTATGAGCTGCCAGCGGGTGTGGTGCCTCAGCCCGTGAATTTCAAGGTCTCCAATCCTGCCCCAAACCAAGTAGCGATTCTCCGAGAGCCTCTTGCTCTCCTGGAACTCGCCCTTCCTCGGCTCCCTTTTGAGGCCGACGGTGTAGAGGAGCCCGAGGTGCTCGAGGAGGTCGAAGACTGATGTCTCCCTTATCGTCTTGTCGTGGTTGCCCTCTATCGCGAAGACCGGAATTCCCCTCCTTCTTGGCAGTTCGAGGACCTCAACGGCATCGCGTATCGTCCTCGGCGACGGCCTGCTCACGTGGAAGAGGTCTCCTGCTATGAGAATGAAGTCGACGTTGGCCTTCACCGACTTCTCGATGGCCTCGCGGAAGGCTCTCAGGTAATCCTCGTAGCGGAAGGGCTGGTTGAACTGCTCCCTGCCGAGGTGGACGTCAGCGATGTGCGCGAACTTCATAACGACACCTCACAGCGGGAGGGCGTTGATGGCCTCCTCTTCTGTCATCTCCTCGGTCTCCTCCTTCCCTTCGAGCCATTCGGCAACGATGTCTATGTCCCCGCCACCGTAGTGGCCCTTGAAGTCCCTCTCGAAGCTGTATATCTTCACCATCGCGGGAATCGTTATCGCGTAGCCGACTATCACCGCTTCGCCCACTCCGAGGGAAGCGATGTCTCCGAGCAGGTCCTCGCTTATCTGCTCGCTCGCCTGCTGGACGTAGCGCTGGTCGTTCGGCTCGACGAGCTTGAGGATGATCTTCGTGTTCGTCTGGCTCAGTATGTCGTCGTCGAGCTTCTTGGGCCTCTGGGAGACTATGCCAAGGCCGACTCCGAACTTTCTGCCCTCGCGGGCAATCTTGCCGAGCCAGAGGGTTGCGGGGTTCTTCTCGCCCCTCGGGGCGAATATGTGCGCCTCCTCGACGATGACCAGCAGGGGCTTTCTAACTGCGGGGTAATTTTCGATTATCTCCCTCGCGGTGGGCCTGTCGTTCGTTCTAAGGGCCTTTATGTACTCGATGCGGTTCTTGAGGATTCCGCGCAGGACGAAGCTCGCCAAAGTTATCATCTGTTCCTCTTCCATACCGCTCAGGTCTATGACGTTCACCATCCCGGGCCTTATCTCGCTGAGAACGTTAACCGGGCTTATGAACTCGCCGAAGTTGGCGCGAAGCTCGCTCAGGTAGTCCTTCAGCCTTATCAGGGAGTCGAGGTCCTTCGCCTGTATCTTCCTCGGCGTCTCTATCCCTTTTTCGTCGTAGTAGTAGATGACCTTGTCGTCGGTGTTCTCGTATATCCTTATCCACTCCTCTATCTTGTCCTCCATCGCGTGGATGAAGTCCATTCCGCCGACGACGCGCCCGTTCCTGCGCATCTCCTCCCTAACCGTCCTGTAGACCAGACCAAGGAAGCGCCTCTGAAGGCTGGCGTTCTCCGCTATGCCGAGCAGCGTGGCGAACTCGCTGAGCCTTATCCTCCCTGGATCTATCGTGGCCTTTATCGGGTTGACGCGCGCTCCGGGCCAGCTCAGGTGCCTGTACTCGCCGTGCGGATCGAGGA
>WAMH01000074.1 GCA_015522395.1 Thermococcus sp.
TTCCGGATGTGATATCCACCGGAGGAGAAGCATCAAACGGCTCGCTCGTCTTCAGTTTTTCCTACGCCGGCGAAAACTACTCCCTCCCGACGAAGGCCCTGGGAGATTACCTTAAGCTGCTTAACTTCATAGATTCAAGCGGGTTAACGAATGAGTCTCTTTTGAAGCTGTTCCGCGCCGTTCCGTTCAGGGGTGGGGTTCTGCTCTACCTTCCAAGCTACGGACTCGAGCCTTACACCCCGGAGCCGTATTCATTCCGGGAATACCTCCTCGTCCGGAACGAGTTCAACATTTACTCCCCCTTTGGCTGGATTGGGCATTCCGGCTTCGTCTGCCTCCCGGACAATGGGACCCCCGGGAACCTGACAAAGGGCATCTTCCCGCCCCTGCTCTACTACCGCGGCGGAGGGCTTATCCCCGTCATGAACATCTCAGTCGAGGCCTTCAACCGGACCCTTGGGGAGGGGGAAAGGTTTCTCTGCTCCTGGCCGGTGATGAGGATTCAGAACGAAAGTCGTGCGGAATTCGGGGGAAGCTCCTCTCCGCCAGAGTTCGAGCTTCCAATGGGTGGGAGAGTCTACCTCTCCCTGCTCAAGCCGATGCCCCACTACTCCCCGAACAACATGACGCTCATAGACTTCTGTCTGAACTCGAACGACTGCATGCACGCCGAATTTGACGGCGGTTCCCTCACATACCTCAGGATTCCGTTTCCCGGCCTCTTCTACTACCTCAACGGCCGCTGGCTCTACCGTTCCATTGATTCAAGTGTCTGTTCAGAAGTCTGCACTTATGGAGACACATCCCGCTACAACAGAACCTTCGTCTACAATCCGGCTGAGAAGACGCTGATTCCCTTGGAGTCATGGAACTCCAGTTCCTCTCCAAGAAGGGCAACTTTCCAGCATCGTGGTTCTGTGAATAAGACCTCCATCCCCCTCCAGGGGTGCGCCCCAACGCCGGAAGCCGCCAAAATGCTCAAAAAGGTTCGTGTAGGAGACGGCTTCATCTTCTACTATCCGGCCTACGCACCCAAGGCCTCCATCCTGGGGCACGAAACTGTCGTGCTCTGGGATTCATACAGTTCCGCCACCAGGGCGAGGCTGAACGAGACCTGCATCCTCTTTTACAGCCTTGGAGGGAACATAACGTTCGCGCTGAAGCCAAAAATAGCCCCAGTGAACGTTTCAGTGGGGATGTGGAACGTGGAGCTTGGCGTTCCCTACCTCGACACCTCAAACTCCCTGAACGTTTCCGTCGAGGTTCCAGAGAATACAAGCACGACGGAAACTCCTGGAGGGGGTGGAATATGCGGGCCTGCCCTCCTGGTCGGCATCTCCCTCGTTCCAGCCCTCATGAGGAGGCGCCGGTGAAGCCCCACAAGAAAGCGCCAAGCCCCACGAAAAAGCTTAAAAAAGGATAGGCAAAGCATCGACAGGCATCATGATAATCCGGGAGGTGTAGTTATGGCGAGAAACAAGCCGCTTGCGAAGAAGCTCAGACTTGCAAAGGCCGCGAAGCAGAACAGGCGCGTTCCGGTCTGGGTCATCGTCAAGACCAACAGGAAGGTCATGACCCACCCCAAGAGGAGAATGTGGAGAAGGACCAAGCTTAAGGAGTGAGGTGATTTGAATGATCAAGCCGGGTGAGGAAGTTATATTCGTCGTCCCGATTCAGAAGATAAAGAAGCGCGTTCCGCGCTGGAAAAGGGCACCGAGGGCCGCTCGCTTCGTCCGCGAGTGGATAGCCAGGCACGCCAAGGCCGACGAGGTCATCATAGGCACCGACGTCAACGAGAAGATCTGGGAGAGGGGAATAGAGAAGCCCCCGAGCAGGCTCCGCGTCAAGGTCATTGTCGAGGAGAGCGAAGGCAAGAGGATTGCCAAGGTCTCCCTCGCATGATTCCTTTTAATTTAAAGAGGTGACGAGATGCACATAGAAAGGCTCGATTTTGAGAACTCCCCGTATCTTGGTGTTTACGGCACCGCGACCGATAGGGTAGTCTTGGTCAGGGAGGGCCTCGGCGAGAAGAAGCTCGAGGTTCTCAGGGACGTTTTGAAGGTCCCGCTCATCGAGACGAGCGTAATGAAGTCCAGGATAGTTGGAATTTTCGCAGCAGGCAACTCCAACGCGATAATCGTCCCCTGGTACGTCTGGGACGCCGAGCTTGATGCAATAAACGGGCAGCTCAGGGAGCACGGCGTTGATATGGAAGTGGTTCCCTTCCAGAGCACCTTAACTGCATTCGGCAACCTCATCCTGGCGAACGATAAGGCCGCCTTGGTCAGCGCCAAGTTCAGCCGCGAGGAGGCAAAGAAGCTCGAGGACATCTTAGGAGTCGAGGTCGAGAGGGGCATGATAGGAGACTACCACGCGGTTGGAAGCGTTGGAGTGGTCACCAACAGGGGCGGCCTTGTTCACCCGGAGGCAACCGATGAGGAGCTTGAGTGGCTCCGCGACCTCTTCAAGGTCGATATTTACGTCGGAACCGCCAACATGGGAGTTCCGTTCGTCGGTTCATGCATGCTGGCCAACTCTCACGGTGTCGTCGTCGGGCACCTGACCACGGGGCCGGAGATAGTTAAGATTGAGGAAGCGTTGGGTTTCCTTGACTGATGACGGAGGTGTAAGCGATGGAGGTTAAGGTCTTCCGCGTTAAGGGCGTCTTTGAGAGGAACGGGAAGAAGGAGAGGTTCAGCAGGGAGTACCGCGGGCTTAAGAAGGAGGACGTTATAGAGATCCTCTACTCCGAGATCGGCAGCAAGCACCGCGTTCCCAGGACCAAGATATGGATCGAGAGCGTTGAAGAGATAAAGCCCGAAGAGGCCGAGAACCCAATCGTCAGAAAGCTCAGCGGCCTCTGATTCACTCCCATGTCGGTTCCACTGTGAACTCCATTTCTTCCCTCGCTTTTCCAGCTTCGAGGATGAGTGTGAACTCACCGTGTCCGCTCAGGCCGATGAATCCGTTCATTGCCCTCTGGAGCGCCTGCGGAGAAAGAACCTTCTCGTGGGACACGATCAGCGTAGGTTCCTTCAAGAACTCATATCTAAATCCCGCAGATTCCTCTTGGTAGAATAGAATGTCCCCAACGCTCTTCCCCCTCAGGACAACACTGACGTACCGTTTCTTATCCGGGTATTGTTCCACCCTTCCTTTCATGCCTCTCTCAAGGGGCGTCAGTGAGAGCTGAACGTATCCGTCCTTGGTTTCAAGCGTCATGCTCTCCTTGGGCATGACGAACCTGTAACCGGGCGTTGTGTAGAGGAGGAGCACCCCGTTCTTGAGCCTGTATCCCGGAAGTTCAAGGAGACCCGAGCCGGGCGTGTCTATCTCAATTCTGTAAGTCTCTGGTTCCAGTTCAAGCTCCGCGGAAACCCCGCTTTTTCTGGGAAAAAACTTCCTTGAGGTGTTAAAAAGCCATCCTGATGAGTAACCACTCACGTAAGTCAACCTGCTTCCCCCAACTTTACCCCCAACGAGTACGCTGCTCCCCGCAACGAACCTTCCGTATTCCACTTCCTCACTCTCCGGCAGGACAGCTGCATTGTCAAGAACCTCCACGCCCGAGAGGGTCCTTTCTATGGCCTTTCTACGGCCCTTCGAGAACGGCCCCCTCGGAAGAACTGCCACGGTCTGCATCTCACCACCGTCTTTAGTTGGATAGTGTTTGTTATACGCCTTTCCACCCAAGAACCCTCGACTGGTAGTGGCTCTTTGGAAAGATTGTGAGCGGGTCGATGCCGTTCTCGCGGAGCAGATGCCTCAGCTCAACCTCGTAGTCCGCCTTCTGGAGTTCCTCACTCTCCCGGATTTCAACGACGAAGAGCCTCTCCGTTAGCTCCCTTATCGTCTTGTAGCCGAAGCCGAGGAGGGGTCTTACATAGGCGACGTTAAAGCGATCTTCTAAGGAGCGCGCCCTCGGCAGGTCGAGGAAGGGAACGCGGTCGTCCCTCCTGGTGCCGTCGCTTACCCTTTCGACTTCCGGAAGGGAAGCAAGCGCTTCCAAAGCCCTCTCGTGGATGAACTGGATGGCGTTGTTGGGGTGGCCGTCTTTAATTGCCATATCTGCCGCCTTCTCCAGTGTCTCCCTTGGCAGGTAGAGAACCCTGTGCTCGAAGCCGAGCCTCTCTGCGGTCTCCCTCGCGAAGCGCCAGTTGTCGAGCAGGCCGAAGCTCACCGTAACCAGCTCGACCTCGTAGCCGATTTTTGTGAGAATCCACGCGGCCAAGCTGGAGTCCTTTCCGCCTGAGTAGAGGTGATGGACGAGCATGGTTTGACCCCTTTCCCTCTCTGCACCCAACACCTTTAAAAGGCCAACCTTTATAAGGCCTCCAGCAAACCGCGAGAAGCTTTGAGGTGAGAGATATGGAGAAACGCTTATCCGGAAAGGTGAGAAGGGCCATTCGCGTGAGATACTATGATATTCCCCCGCGAGCCTGGATAGGGAAGAAGGGACTTGATGATGGGGTCATTGACGAAATAAAGACTCAGCTCGAGAAGGACGGTATCCTCAAGGTCGAGATAAGGAAGGGTGCGCTCATCTCAACCGGCCTCGACAGAGGGGCACTCGCCAAAAAGGTCGCCGAGCTTACGGACAGCGAGCTGATAGACGTCCGCGGCAAAAGGTTTATATTGTTCAAGCCGAGGGAAGGTTGGGAAAAGTATTTAAGGAAGCTCCAGAGAAAGGAGCTTTCGAAGGAAAAACGGGAGGAGAAGCCCGTTAAGAAAGTCAAGCTCGACATCGCTAACTTTAGGCGTAAATTCAAGAAGGGGAGGGATTGAAGAATGGCCACGGTCTATGATGTTCCCGGTGATTTGCTCGTTGAAAGGGTCGCTCAGGCTCTCAAGGAGGTAGATGAGATAAAGCCGCCCGAGTGGGCACCCTTCGTTAAGACTGGAAGGCACAAGGAGAGACTTCCCGAGCAGGACGACTGGTGGTACTACCGCGTTGCCAGCGTCTTCAGGAAGGTCTACATCGACGGGCCAGTTGGGATAGAGAGACTTCGCACGTGGTACGGCGGAAGTAAAAACCGCGGACACGCTCCCGAGCACTTCTACAAGGCCAGCGGGAGCATAATCAGGAAGGCCCTCCAGCAGCTCGAAAGTGCGGGCTTCGTTCAGAAGGTCCCGGGCGAGGGAAGGGCAGTCACTCCGAAGGGTCAGAGCTTCCTCGACAAGGTTGCCACTGAGCTCAAGAAGGAGCTTGAGGAGCAGGTTCCGGAGCTCAAGAAGTACTGAGGGCCCCGCCCTCAACTTTGACATTTCTGCTCTCTTGAAACGCGCAAAGTCTTTTAACTTCGGTTTCCCAATTTCAATCCGGAGGTGAGGGCATGGCTGAGGACATAGAGGAAATCAGGAAGAAAAAGCTTATGGAGCTCCAGAAGCGCTATCTTGAGCAGCAGAGGGAGCAGGAGGAGGCCATGAAGAAGGAGATGGAGCTGGAGGCTCAGCTGGACGCGATAATGAGGAGGGTCCTCACTCCCGAGGCAAGGGAGAGACTCGGCAGGGTGAAGCTCGTCAAACCAGAGCTAGCCAGGCAGGTTCAGCTCGTACTCGTTCAGCTCTACCAGGCGGGTCAGATCACCGAGCCGATAGATGACGCCAAGCTCAAGAGAATCCTGGCTCAGATCGACGAGAGAACGCGCAGGGAGTACAGGATAAAGTGGTAGTGGCCCCATGAACGCCCGTGAGATAGTTGAACTTCTGGACAGAAGGGGAGAGGTGAGTCTCGACACCTGGAAAGCCCTCTCCGTCAAGAGAAACGGCGACGGGACCGTGGATATTCTCTACCGAAACATTCGCGTTGGAACGGATGAGGATCCCGTTTTTCTCTGGATCTACGCCAACGTTGTCGATGATGGGCCCGAGATCAGAATTCTGGAGCGTATGACCTTCAGGAGCGGGGATATAGCCTGGGTGCTCCGCTACCTACCTGGAGGGGCTAAGGTTTATAAGGGGCGGGCGGAATAGGCCGGCCGGTCGGGGGTGTTGGGGTGAGCAAACACAGGGTCTGTCCTGTCTGCGGCTCAACGGAGTTCATCTACGACCCCGGGAGGGGGGAGATAATCTGCGCCAAGTGCGGCTACGTCGTGGAGGAAAACGTCGTTGATATGGGGCCCGAGTGGAGGGCCTTTGATGCAAGTCAGAGGGAGAAGAGGGCGCGCGTCGGTGCTCCTGAGAGTATTCTGCTTCACGATAAGGGTCTTTCCACGGATATAGGCATCGACAGGAACCTCTCCGGTCTAATGCGAGAGAAGATGTACCGCCTGAGAAAATGGCAGTCCCGTCTTCGCGTCAGCGATGCCGCCGAAAGGAACCTTGCCTTCGCTCTCAGCGAGCTTGACAGGCTCGCCAGCAATCTCCGCCTTCCACGGCACGTCGAGGAGGAAGCGGCTCGTCTGTACCGCGAAGCGATTAAGAAGGGCCTCATTCGCGGCAGGTCGATAGAGAGCGTTATAGCTGCCTGTGTCTACGCCGCCTGCAGGCTCCTAAAGGTTCCGAGGACGCTCGACGAGATAGCCGACGTTTCTCGCGTCGACAAGAAGGAAATCGGAAGGAGCTTCCGCTTTGTAGCCAGAAACCTGAACCTCACCCCCAAGAAGCTCTTCGTCAAGCCGACCGACTACGTCAACAAGTTCGCGGATGAACTCGGACTCAGCGAGAAGGTGAGGAGACGGGCAGTTCAGATCCTTGAGGAGGCCTATGAGAAGGGTCTCACGAGCGGAAAGAGTCCTGCCGGACTTGTGGCCGCGGCGCTTTACATAGCAGGTCTTCTGGAGGACGAAAGAAGGACACAGCGCGAGGTTGCCGAGGTGGCCCGCGTCACCGAGGTGACCGTCAGGAACCGCTACAAAGAACTTGTGGAAAAGCTTAACCTGAAGATACCGATTTAGTGGAACCAGCTCTCAAGCGTCCTCTGCTTTCCGGCTTTAACGGCTTTCTTCAGCCTTTCAAGGCCGTTTTTAACGCGCTCTTCGCTGAAGTCGTGCTCGTCGCAGAGGAACTTAAGAATGTCATCCTCATCGGGCTCGCGCCATTTTAGTGTGTACTCGTCCGTAACCGGAGGATTGAGGAAGAACTCCTTTATCCTGTAGAGGTCAACCTCGCTCTCCTTCTGGTACTTCTTTAGGGGGTCTCTGGTGCGCTTTACTATTATCAGAGCCTTCTTAGGCCCGATTCCTTTTATCCCACCGGGGTTGTAG
>WAMH01000075.1 GCA_015522395.1 Thermococcus sp.
CCCTGAAACTTCCAAGCTTCAGCCCGAGGAGGGCTTTCTCAAAATCTATCACCTTCATGGAGGCTAGATGCGTAACGCGCGTCCCCTTGAGGAACTCGGGCAAAAGCTGGCCCGTTGGACCGGTAAGAACGAAGAGCTCAGCTTTCCTTGCTCTATCCAAAAGAAGGCCTATGGTCCCGTTGACCAGACAGCTGGCGCTCGCTATGACCACGTCCATCTCGGGGAGGAGATGATATTCTAAAGCATCGCTGTAAGTGTCCTTGTCCCAGAGCCTTGGGTTCCGCTCGAACACGTATATCTCATAGCCCTTATTTCGAAGTTCCCTCACGAGGGGCGGCATGTTGCCTATTAGGGCAATCTTACCGACGTTTTCGGGCAGGAGTTCAAGCACATCGGTAAATTCAGCGTCGCTCAGGTCTATGTGATACTGCGAGACTGCGTTTATTGCAGCTAATCCTAAGGTTCTCTCGATGACGTTCAGGCTGTCGGCCCTCTCGATGAACGCTTGGAGGGAGGGCTCACTTATAGAGTTCCTGTAACGCTGAACCTCCTCTGGTAGGGTCATGGCGACGCCTAGGGTCTTTCCCTCCGGCCCTTTGAGTAAAACCCACGTGTAAGGTAGGGCAAAGCCGAAATCCACCAGCTCAAGGCCGTCGGCAAGTTTTAGGGCTTTTCTCTTTATCTTGGTCAGCAACATGGCCATCACTTCACGGCCTTTATGACCACGAAGCTCCCCTCGCCGTAGCCGGGCTTGACGGGTTCGATTTCCTTTATCTCGTCCAGCCTGTGGAAAAGTGTCTGGACTATCCCGAACTTTCTGAAGCCGACCTTTTTTAGAAGCTCAAGGAGTTCCTCCGTCGAGAAGAACCTCGCGTCCCTGTAAAAAACGCTCTCCTCTTTGTGCTCCTCGTAGTGTCTTCCTATCGGGCTGTTTTTGTCGACGAAGCCTATTATCAAAGCCCCTCCTGGTTTTAGCACGCGGTAGGCCTCTCTCAAAGCCCTCTCAGGGTCGTCAACGAAGCAGATAGTGGTAACCATCAAAATATAGTCGAAGCTCTCGTCAGGGAAGGGGAGGTTTTCTGCAACGCCTTCGATGACCTCTATGCCCCTTTTTCTGGCCATTTCCGCCATAGCTCTGGAAGGCTCGACGCCGAGCTTTATGCTCAAAGGGGCGGCAAAGCGACCGGTTCCAACGCCTATCTCCGCACCTTTGCCTTCCTTCGGCAAAAGTTTTCTCACTGCTTCAAGCTCCGACAGGTAGGCATGGCGGTGCCTCTCGAACCAGCTCTCGTACCTTTCCAGGTGCTTCTCAAAGGGTTCAACCCTGGGCATTCGGGTCACCCTTCTTCCGGAACTCCTCGTAGTACTCGTCAAGGATTTTCCTTATGGTTCTGCCTATGGTGAGGTAGTCCACCTCCCTGAGGTTCGCCAGCGAGACCCTCGCGGAAGGATGCGGAACCTCAAAGCCTTTGCCAGGCAGAAGAACAACTCCTGCCTCTTTGGCAAGCCGTATTATGAACTCCTCCGGCGGGAAGTTCTCCATGAACCAGCGGGAGAACTCCTTTCCATAGAGCCTCTCGCTCAGCTCCTCCATGTCGAGGAGGGTGTAGTAGTAGGTGCAGTTCGGGTCCTCAACCGGTTCAAGCCCCATTCCCCGGTACAGCGCCCTGTAACGGCGCCTGAGGATTCTCTTGACGGCTTTCTTGTAGGTTTCCTCCTCGTCCATCAGGCCGTAGAGTGCAAAGAGCACCATCTGAACCTGCTGGGGTGTCGAGAGTCCTGCTGTATGTCTCAAAGCCACGTTCCTGCTGTCGGCGACGAGCCTGTCTATGAACTTCAGCTCGCGTGGGTTCGTGGTGATTGTGCTGTACCTCCTGTCAAGCTCCTCCCTGACGTCTTCGGGAAGGCTCTCGAGCAGTCTATCGACGACGTTGTCCCTGTGGAGCGCTATAACGCCGAGCCTCCAGCCGGTGGCTCCAAAGTACTTGGAGAACGAATAGACAAGTATCGTGTTGTGGGGCAGGACGGAATAAACCGACTTGAAGTCATCTGCAAAGGTCGCGTAGACATCATCGGTGATGATGATTAGGTCTTCCCTCTCGCTCTCGACTATCTCCTTGATCTTTTCGAGAACCCCCTCCTCAAGCTTCACCGCCGTTGGGTTGCCCGGGTTGACGAGGAAAAACGCCTTTATCTCCGGGTTTCTGAGTTTGTCGAGTTCTTCATCCGGTATCTGGTAGCCGAGTTCGGGCGATGCTCTAACCTCAACTATCTCCAGCCTGTACTGGTCGAGTTTTGGTATCTCAAGGTAGGGGCTGAATATTGGAACGGCTATCGCTATCCTATCCCCAGGATTGAGGATATGGTTGGCCTTGAGGGACTCGAAGAGGTAAGCCATCGCCCCGGTTCCACCCTCCACCGCGAAGAGCTGGGTTTCCTCGACTATTGCATAACCGAGGTCATAACCTGCTCCCATCTCCTTCAGGAGGTAGCGCTTGACGATCTGCTCAGCTAAAGGAAGCATTCTCGGCGGGGTGGGATATTCACAGCCGAGATAGCCCTGAACCATCTCGTGGAGGAAGTCATCGGCCGAAAAGCCAAGGTAGTCCCTCACGTAGCTCACAGCCGAGTTGAGAAACCTCGTCCCCCTCTCGTTCCAGTGGTTTCTGATGAATATTTCAAAGCGCGCCTCTATGCCATCCTTCTCGCAGTGCCCCCCTATGAGGTCACCCATATAGCCAAAGTGCCTCTCGGCCTCGCTCAGCGCGAACTTCCCGAGCTGTAGGTAAGCGTACCTCGGCTCTAACGCCAGAAAGTTCGGGTTTCCCCTGCCCGCGTTGAGCATCATTTTTTCGGATTTTCTGCTGGCGAGCTTTATGAGGAGTTCCTTGAACTCAAAGGGACTGAGTTCGTCGAGCCTCTTGAGGTCCTTCAGAACTGAGTTATCGATCCCGACCATGCTCAACACCCCTTGAGGCTTGAACGAGAAAACATAAAACCTTTGCTCAAAAACCTTATACGCTTTTAGGCCAACCTAACGTGGTGGTGGCATGATAGCATTCGGACCGGTTCCCTCGAGAAGGCTCGGGAAGAGCCTTGGGGTAAACAACATCCCGGACAAGGTCTGCTCCTTCGCCTGCGTCTACTGCCAGATAGGAAGAACCCTGAGGATGGAGCTTGAGAGAAAAGCGTTCTACGAGCCGGAGCTGATATTCGAGGAGGTAAGGAGGAAAGTCGAGGAAGCCGAGCGGAAGGGAGAGAGGATAGACTACATAACCTTCGTTCCAGATGGAGAACCAACGCTCGACATCAACCTCGGGAAAGAGGCCGAGCTTTTGAAAACGCTCGGAATCCCGCTTGCGATACTCACCAACTCCTCTTTAATCTGGCGTGGGGACGTCAAGGATGACCTCCTTAAGTTCGACTTTGTATCGCTAAAAGTCGATGCAGTCAGCGAAGAGCTCTGGCGGAGGGTAGACAGGCCCCACAAGAGCCTTAGCCTTGAGAAAATCCTTGAGGGAATGCTTGAGTTCAGGAGGGCCTTTAAGGGAAAACTCGTCACCGAGACGATGCTTATAGACGGAGTAGACTACGGCGGCGAGTTCGAGAGGATAGCTGACTTTCTGACGGAGCTTAGGCCGGATATAGCGTACATAGCGGTCCCCACAAGGCCTCCGGCTGAGGAATGGGTTAAACCTGCTAAGGAGGAGGTGATAAACCGCGCCTTCCAGGCCTTCGCCGAGAGGCTCGGTGAGGGGCACGTTGAATACCTCATAGGCTACGAGGGCAACGCCTTCGCCTTCACCGGCAACGTTGAGGAGGATTTGTTGAGCATCACCTCGGTTCACCCGATGAGGGAAGACGCGGTGAAGGAGTTCCTAAGAAAGGCAAACGCCGACTGGAGCGTCGTTGAGAAGCTTCTGCGTGAGGGAAAGCTCATAGAGCTGGAGTACAGCGGGAAGCGCTTTTACATGAGGAAGCTGAAGAGTAGGGAGAAACCTTGAAATCCACGCCTTTCCCCTTCTTCCAGATTCTACCACTAAACTTCTGTGCTTATGCACAAACCTTATAACCAATTCGGCTCCCCTAATTCCGGAGGTGAGAGCTTGCAGATAGCCGTGAGCGGCGGTAAAGGGGGTACCGGAAAATCAACCGTCGCGGTAAACCTCGCGATCGCGCTCAGGAAGCTCGGTGCTCAGCTAACGATGACCGACTTAGACGTCGAGGCTCCAAACGACCACCTTCTCCTCGGGGTTGAGCTGGCCAACGAGGAGCCGGTGATGCAGTTCATGCCGCGCTTTGACTACTCAAAGTGCACCCGCTGCAGGAAGTGCGCCGAGGCCTGCGAAGAGCACGCGATTATAACGCTGAAGGACGGGACGCCTTTTCTCATGCCGAACCTCTGCTCGGGCTGCCGTGCGTGCGAGATAGTCTGCCCCGTGCCCGGGGCGATACTCGAGGGCCAGAGGCTCATCGGCCACACTTACCTCACACCGACGCCGCAAGGTTTCACCCTCGTCACCGGCGTCCTGAAGGAAGGGGAGGAGCGCTCGATGCCCCTTGTTGTTGCGGCGAAGAAGAGGGCCTTGAAGGTTCACAGGGAGGGGGTTCTCCTCATCGACACCGCCGCCGGAACCGGAAACGTCGTGTCCAAAGCGGTGGAGTTTTCAAACCTTCTCATAGCCGTTACTGAGTCGACTCCGCTCGGCATACACGACACCGAGCTTATTCTCGAACTTGGAAGGCTCATGAACATCCCGACGTGGGTTGTGATAAACAGGGCCGACCTCGGAGAGAGGGGAAAGGTTTACGAGTTGGCTAAAAAGTACGGCGCCGAGGTAGTTGCCGAGATACCCTACAGCGAGAACATCGTGAGGAGCTACGTGAGCGGAAGGCCGATAGCGCTAACGGACTATCCCGAGGCGAGAATCTTTGAAGAACTCGCCGGGAAGGTTCTCTCATTCCTTGGGGGTGGTGAGTGATGCAGATAGC
>WAMH01000076.1 GCA_015522395.1 Thermococcus sp.
GTTCTACGTCGATGAAGATTCGCTCCTCAAGAAGATAGCTGCGGAGGGTAGCGCCGAAATAGCTGGGAGCGTTAAGGAGCTGATGTGAGGGGATCGTTGTGGGGATAGCGAGGGTTATAACGGACTTCCTTGAGCGCCTCGGAGGAAAAACGATTGAGGTAGCTGAGACTCCCGTTAAAAGGCTTCCGAAGGGCAAGTCGGTTCAGGAGAGACTGCGGGCTTTGAAGGAACTCCAGAAGGAGATCGAAAGCGAGAAAAAAGAAGTCGAACAGGAGAAGGAGATAGAGGATATACTCGAATGGAGGAAGAAGGAGATACAGAGCCCCTTCGCGGAGAGGTTTGCGAACGCGATGCTCCGTTATTTCAGGGGGCCTGTTGAGTCGATGGCTTCGTCGATCAAGGGTCTGGACAAGGACCTGTACCGTGCCAACATCCTCATGTCCCCCGACAGGTACGTTGCCCTGATGCTTGGGGTTGCGATTTTCTCGGCTCTCTTTGGGTTCATCTTCGCTTACCTTATGTACATGCCCCTGGGAACTTCGGCTCTGATAGCTTTCCTCGGTTTCTTCGGTGGCTTTTTCTACATGAGGCATTACCCCAAGATGGTTTGGAAGCGCAGGGTTTCGGAGGTTGAAAGGGCCATGCCCTATGCCCTAAGGCACATGGCTGCGCTTTTGAGTGCCGGTGTGGGTATCACCGAGGCCATACTCTCAGTTGCCAAAGCCGACTACGGGGCGATCTCTGAGGAGTTCGATCTCATGCTTCGTGACATGAGGATGGGATCATCCTTTGAGGAGGCCCTCACCAAGTTCGATGAAAAGATGGGCTCCGAGAACGTTAGCAGGGTCGTTAAGCAGATATTGAGGGCGGTCAAGTTCGGTGGAAATCTCTCCGAGATACTTTACAAGATGGCCGAGGAATTCTCCTTTGAGTACAGGATGAAGCTCGTTGAGTACGTTCAGAAGGTAAATGGTATAGCTTTTATCTATATGTTCATGACCATAGTCCTGCCCACGATGTTCGTGGTCGGCATCCTAGCCGGTTCGGTGATGGCTAGGGCTCTCATAATGCCCCCGCAAACTCTCGCCGTTGTCATGCTCTTCGCGTTCCCGGCTATGTCATTAATAATAGTCAACATGATCAAGAAGGGAGAGCCGAGGTGAAAACCCATGGCAAAACTATCCTCTTCAATGATAGCCCTGATTGAAAGAATCATCCCGGAAAAGTGGATGAAACGTTATGAAGTGTTCATATACTCCGCTAACATAGGTTTTCTCGCCGCGGAGTTTCTCTCGGTGTCTCTCCTAACCTCGATAATCTTTGCCCTTCTTGGTTACGTAGCTTCCGGTGGAATTGCGGCCATAGTTGTCTTTATATCCGTTTTCTTGGGCATGGCCTTTGGTTACCCATACTGGCGCATTACTAAGCGCATGGGTGAGATGGAAAAGATGCTCCCGGACGCGTTCTTCTACCTTGCCAGCTCATTGAGGGCAGGTATATCCTTCTCCGAGGCACTTGAAGAGCTCACCACAGCAAAGTTCGGGGCATTGACGGATGAGTTCAGGAGAACCGTGGCGGAGATCAAGAAGGGACGCTCCACCGTTGACGCACTGAAGGCCTTCGCACTGCGTAACAGGAGGTCCCAGGTACTTTACCGCTCCATGATGATAATCATAGAAGCCCTCGAGAGGGGTGCCCCGATGGGGGATGTTCTCGTCTCCGTTGGAAACGACGTCAGGGAGATACTCCGTATCAAGCAGGAGCGCAAGGCTTCAACCGGGATGCAGGTCATGTTTTTCCTAGTAACCAGCGGTGTTATCGGCCCGATGATACTGGGCATCGTGTACAAGCTCATGGCATCGATGAACGTGGGCGACATTCATATGCCGGTTGAAACGATAGGGAACATACTGCTCGGTTTTGTGGTCCTTCAGGCGGTGGTTTCCGGTCTGGGTATAGGGGTAATAAGAGAAGGGAAGTACACAGCCGGACTAAAGTACGTTGTTATGCTCGTGGTCATGGGCGTGGTAATATACAAGGGGGCCACCGGGATGTCAGTTGGCGCCCTCTGATTCCTTTTTAACTTCCACCACCTCAACCTCGAAGACAAGGGTCTTGCCCGCCAGCGGGTGGTTGAAGTCGAGTTCAACTCCGTCCTCAGTAACTTTCACTATCTTCGCGATTCCCGAGTCCGTCATTACGTACATGCCCTCTATCGGCTCGAGTCCAACCTGGGTGAACTCCGAGACCGGGACCTTGACCACAAGTTCCTGCCTTGGCATACCGTAGGCCTTCTCCGGCGGAACCGTTACGGTCTTCCTCTCGCCGACTTCCATTCCGATCATGGCCTCATCGAGTCCCGGAATTATCTCGCCTGTCCCCACAGTAACCTCAAGGGGGCCGTACTCCCTCTCCTCAACGAAGATGTTGTTCTCCCTTGCTATACCCTCGTAACTGGTGTCGAAAACCTCGCCGTTCTCAAACCTTCCAATGTAGTGGAACTTCACAGAATCTCCAGCTTCAACCTTCATTTCCTTCAACTCCAAAACTGTTCACTCAAAGGTTGTTCCGGGTTCTTATAAACCTTTGGGCACTGGTACACAAGAATGGGAAAGATTCGTTGGAGAAGAGTGCCATCACTCCTCGGGGAGGATGTAGTAAACGTAGTGCGGCCTCTGGGTTATCTCGTCGATGAACACAACCGTCCCTGTTTTGGGGGGCTTGAGGTAGTGGACTTCACCCTTTTTCGTTGTCACCGCCGCGAAGACATCCCCCCTCCTGACGCGGTTTCCAACGTTCGCTATTATCGTCTTCGTGTAGCCCTCCACGGGGAGAAGGAGAAGTTCGTCCCCTTTCTTGAGGTATATCCTAGTTCTCCCATCGGGAAGGACTATTATGGCATCGGTGAGCATTTTTCCCGTTGAACCGTCGACGTACTGGTAAAAGCGGTCGTAGACTTCCTTCACGAGGAATTCCGCCCCATCCTGCTCTATGAACTCGGGAACTTCGTCCCCTTTTTTGAGCCACACCTCGACGTTTTCTTGGATTATAATGCAGTCCTCCCTAGCTTTTTTCCCCGCGGAGCATCTTCCCTTTTCGACCTCGACGTAAAGCCTGGGCATCCCCTCCACCGTTACCACCTCTCTTTACATAAAGGTAAAAGCTTTTAAAGCTGACCTGGGTACACCCTTCGATAGAAATGTCCACCAGGGCCAATATAGCGGCACTCTTCGGTCTTATAGTTGCGCTCATGGTCCTTCTTATGAACTACAGCGTGGGGACCGGTCCGCTGGAGAAGCATCCCCTGAACTTGGAGGCAACCAAAGTCCTTATAATCCTAGACGCCATTGGAATAGCCGCCGCGCTGCTCGTGCTGGCGAGCTGGAAGGACATCTCTGGAAAGCGTCGTGTTGAGCTTTCGGGTGAGGAGGGTCTCCTCGTCCGCTCGCTTCTGGTCCTTTTCGGCATTGGTCTCCTCTACCTCTCCACGCGCGGGAGGTCAGGGATTCCCCGCGTTAACTTTACCTCCCTCAACAACACGGCACTCAACAACACGAACGGCTCGCCCATAAACTATACCCCCATACAGGCCACCCACTTTGAGAATCTAACTGGTAGCAACTCGACCTTTGGAATCCCCTCCGGGTATCTCTTCTACCTCGGGGCGGCTCTCGTTGCCGCTGGTTTCCTCTACTTTGGTGTCGCTTACTACCGCGACGCCCTCAAAAAAAGGAAGAGAAAGGAGATGCGCGAGAGGGCTTTGAAGTTTGACAGGAAGGTTGAGGAGCTCGGACTTGAGGCCTTCTCGGACCCACGGGAGGCGGTGGTAGGGATATACAAGAACGCGGTTCTCTGGCTTGAGGTCCTTGGGATACCCTACAAGGAGAGCTGGACCCATTGGGAGCACGTGAGACACGTTAGCCTCTTTAAGGAGACCTTCGCTGGTCTGACGAGGCTTTTTGAGAAGGCCAGGTACGCCCCCGAGAGGGTAACCTGGGACGACGCCAAGAAGGCCCTCGAGCTCTACAGGAAGATGAGGGGGGTCATCGATGAGGGTAAGTAAGTCCTTGCTAGCGGTCAGCGTCGTCTTTCTTGTGTTGGCAGTTTTTCCCGCACCATACGCGGTCAGATGGCTGTCCGTCTTGGCTATGGGCCTCCTGCTGGCCGTTTCCCTCTTCGGGTTTGAGGTGGACATCAGCAGGCCGGAATTCCGGAGGAAACCTCCATCTGAGAAGAAGACGGACGTCGACAGAACTGTCACGCTGATAAGGAAGGCGAAGAAGGGCAAGCTGGCCCGCTCGCTCCTTGAGGAGAGGATAGCCGGGGTATACGCAACCCTCTCCGATGACTACAACTCCACGTTTCGTTCCCTCATGTCAGAGCCCAACGAGGCTATGAGGGCCCTCCGCTCAAGCGGAGACGTTCTTGATGGTCTCGAGAAGGCGCTCAAAATTGTGGAGGCTGATTTGAATGAAGATTGAGGAAATACACGAAAAGGGAAACGCCGTCCTCAACGAGGTCGGCAGGGTTATAGTCGGGAAGGAGAACGTGCTGAAGCTTATGCTGACGACCATCCTATCGGACGGCCACATCCTCCTTGAGGACCTGCCGGGACTGGCCAAGACCCTGATGGCGAAGAGCTTTGCGAGCGCAATGGGAGTCCAGTTTATGCGCGTCCAGTTTACGCCCGATCTGCTCCCGAGCGACATCCTGGGCGTTTCTGTGTTCAATCAGAAAACGCTCGAGTTCGAGTTCAGAAAGGGACCCGTCTTCACGAACTTCCTCCTCGCCGATGAAATAAACCGCGCCCCGCCGAAGACCCAGTCGGCCCTGCTCGAGGCGATGCAGGAGAGGCAGGTGACAGTTGAGGGCAACACCTATGTTCTTCCAAGGCCCTTCATCGTCATAGCCACCCAGAACCCGATAGAGCAGGAGGGAACCTACCCCCTCCCGGAAGCCCAGCTTGACCGTTTCCTCGTCAGGCTCCGCGTTGGCTATCCGACCAAGACCGAGGAGATGGAGATACTCCGCAGGAGGATGGCGAGGAAGAAGGAAGAAGCTGACGTTCAGAGGGTTCTAAGCGCTGAGCAGGTCGTCGAGATGCAGAGGGCCATTGAGGACGTCTACGTCAGCGACGCCATACTGGAGTACATAACAGACATCGTAACGGCCACGAGGGAGGACAAGAGGGAGGTGGAGATAGGATCCTCGCCGAGGGGTTCGCTCGCATTGCTCAAGCTCTCAAGGGCCTACGCGGCGCTCGAGGGCAGGGACTACGTTATCCCCGACGACGTCAAGGCCGTTGCGGTTCCCGCTTTGAGCCACAGGCTTATCCTCAAGAGGGAACTCTGGTACACCAAGGTGAGCCCGGAGAGCATAATGGAAAAGATCCTCGGAAAGGTTCCTGTTCCGAAGTTCGAGTGAGCAGGTGAGGCTGAGTGCAGCATCTTCCGATGAGCACCCCTTCGGGCATCAGGATGGAAGAGGAGAAGCGTGAAGAGTCCGACGGGAGGATGCTACCGACCGGAAAGGCGGCCGAATTGCTCTTGGCAGTGTGGCTTATCGTCCTTGTGGCCTTTCTCCTGCTCCGGTGGAGCCTCGTTTACCTCACCATCCCTGCCCTATGGCTCCTCTTCGTGGCGGCCTTCTTCTTCAAGCCCACGATGGCGGTGGAAGTGGAGAGGGTAATCCCCCACAACCGCTTCCTTGAGGGCAGTGAGGTGGAGGTAACCATCAGGGTTCACTCTAGGGAGAGGATACCCAGCCTGAAGA
>WAMH01000077.1 GCA_015522395.1 Thermococcus sp.
CCGGCTCCCGAAGCCGGAAGGATAGGCCAAGCTACCCCACGGCCCCACTGCCCGGTGATAAGGGAATTCGCAGAATTTATAAAGTTTGTGGCCAAGGCCCGGCGGGGGAAGGGATTGAAGGTTTCCATCATCGTGCCAACCTACAACGAGCGCGACAACCTTGAGGAGCTATTTGGGAGAATAGACAAGGCCATGGAAGGTTACGATTATGAGATCATCGTTGTCGACGACGACTCTCCGGATAGGACGTGGGAGCTCGCTCAGAGGCTTTCAGAGAGGTACCCAGTGAAGGTGATCAGGAGAACCGGTGAAAAGGGCCTCTCCTCCGCAGTGATAAGGGGCTTCAAAGAGGCCTCCGGCGATGTTTTCGTCGTTATGGATGCCGACCTTCAGCATCCGCCCGAGAAGATACCCGAGCTTGTGAAAGCCCTTGAGGAGGGTGCCGACATAGCGATAGCCAGCCGTTACGTTCCCGGGGGGAAGGTGGAGAACTGGTACTGGTACAGGAAGCTCATCTCCAAAGCCGCCATAATGATCGGTCGCCTCGCCCTGCCGAAGATAAGGGGCGTAAAGGATCCCATGAGCGGTTTCTTCGCCCTCAAAAAGGAGGTCGTTGAGGGAACTGAACTCAACCCGATAGGCTTCAAGATACTCATGGAGATACTCATCAAGGGGAGATACGGGAAAGTCGTCGAGGTTCCCTTCACCTTCGGCCTGAGGAAGGCCGGTGAGAGCAAGCTGAGCGGTAAGACGATGATAAAGTACCTCAAGCACGTTTACAGGCTCATGCGCTGGGAGGGGGAGCTGGACAGGCTGATAAAGTTCACATTAGTTGGCCTCTCGGGCGTTCTCGTCAACGAGGGCTTCCTCTGGGCCTTCGTGAACTTTCTGGGCTGGGGTAAGATACTCGCCAACATACCCGCGACCGAGTTGTCCATCCTCAACAACTTCACCTGGAACGACCTCTGGACGTTTAAAGACCTCAAGAGAAAGCCCCTCTGGAGAAGGCTCCTCGACTACCACATCGCCGCCCTAACGGGGGCGTTCGTTCAGTGGGTCCTCTACGCCGGTCTGGTCTACCTCGGCCTCAACTACCTCGTGGCGAATCTCTTTGGGATAGTGGTCTCCTTCTTCGTCCGCTTCCTCTTCAACAGGCACGTCACGTGGGGCTAGCGGTTGCCTTAAATATACTTCCGCCCAATTTTTTTCGGTGGGACCATGAGACGCTTTCTCAACGATGCAAAGGTTTTCGATTCCAACCGGGTTCTGCGCTACATTGCCGAGATAGGCCAGTTCCACAGGATACAGGGTTCTAAGGACCTCGTTGAGGCCGCCCGTTTCATCGAGAAGGAGCTTGAGAAATACGGCCTGAACCCGAAGCTCTACGGGGAAACCTACGACGGAAAAACTGAATATCTGACCTTCAAATCCCCCGTTGCCTGGGATCCGGTTGAGGGCTCAGTTGAGGTTCTCGGTGAAAGGCTTGATACTTTCATCAGCCCGCTCGTGATCATGGCGCACTCGCCAAGAGGGGAGGCCGAGGGAGAGGTTCTCCACATAACGGGGGATTCGGACTGGGATAACGCCGACGGAAAAATCGTCCTCGTTGGGGAGGACTGGAGGAACGCCTACAGGAAGGCCAACGAAAGCGGTGCGGTTGGGTTTATGGCCTACCGCCGCGGTACGGGGGAGCACGTTCCCTACATCGGCCTCTTCCTGACGAAGGATGGCGGGTGGGCACGCATTCCGGCGGTTGCTGTTCCGGAGACGCTTGCCGGGAGGATCATTGGAAAACTCTCCTCTGGGGAGAGGGTAAAGGCCAGGATTGAAGTGGGGGCCGAGATTCATAAACGTCAGACCCTCCCCGTTCTGTACGCTGAGGTTGGAGAACCTCCTTTCATCCTCTTCACTGCCCACCTCTGTCATCCCAAACCCGGGGCCAACGACAACGCCTCCGGGAGTGCAATGCTCCTGGAGCTTGCGCGGATTCTCGGGAACCTCTGGGGTGATTCCGACCGCTTTGGCTTCGCCTTTCTCTGGATTCCCGAGTACTACGGGACCGCGGCCTTCATAGAGAGGCATGCCGACCTTAGCAAATACTACACTGTGATAAACCTTGATATGGTAGCGGGCAGTCCGGACAGGAGCGGCTCTACCATAATGCTCGTTAGAACGCCCCTTTCAAGGTTCTCGGTTGTTTCCGGACTTTTGGAGTATTATCTGGGCCTGGCGAACCGGCGCGGGAGCGACCTCGCGGGAAACCCACTTCCGAGGGCTCCCTTCAGGGCGTACCCCTACGAGATGGGGAGCGACCACGACCTCTTCAACTTCTTCGGTGTTCCGGCAGTCATGCCTATAACCTGGCCGGACAGGTTCTACCACTCGAGCGGCGACACCGTTGACAAAGTTAGTGGGGAGATCGTCTCGATCATCGGCAGGGCCGTTTTAGCGGCTTCACTCGCGCTCTCCCGGGCAACTCCAGGGGAGCTGGAGCGCTTTGCGAGGGGCTACTCCATGAAGTACCTCGGTGAGCTTGTGATGGAGTTGGAAACCGGAGTGGCAGAGCGGCTCGTTATGCGCGGAGTGGCCAGGGATTCCCGCTTCCTTGGCTTCAAGCTGGGATATGGATTTGATGACCGGCCGTGGCTGGAGTGGCGCGAGAAAGGGGTCCTCTCGGCGGAGTTCATTAGACGGAAGAAAGAGGGCCTCGCGGGCGAATACGAGCGCCTCACGCGCGAAGGAAAGGTCCGCACCCAGCTCCACGAGCTTCTGATGCTAGGTGAAATGCTGCCGAGGGAAGAGGCGTTCAAGGCTTTGGGGGAGGAGTATGGGGAGGTCGATAGAGAAAAACTGGGAAGGCTCGTGGAGGTGCTTGAGAATGCGGGAGTGATATCAGTTCTTGGTTGAATCCGCCCCAAGCTCCCTCTCCAGCTC
>WAMH01000078.1 GCA_015522395.1 Thermococcus sp.
AGACGCTTCCAATGGCTAACTGCGTGGCTATGTCCCAGTAGTGAAAGTCGACGTCGCTTATCTTTTTGAAGCCCGGCAGGACGTAGTAGCCCCTTTTGAACGTGCCCCTCTCGAAGTTGTACCCCTCGTGCATCGAGGCGAGGGTGTAGTTTTCCCTGCGCCCCTCTACGAGGAACTCTCTATAGCCGGCCCTGTAGAGTATCCAGTAGACCCTGTCCATGTCCTCCACTATGAAAACCCCGTTGTCGCTCAGAACTAAGGCGACGTTCGCGAAGAGCCTCACGGCATCAAAGGGGTCGAAGTGCGGCATGGTATAGCCCCAGAGAACAGCTACATCGTGCTCGCCCACGAGTTTGGAAACTTCCCTCGCGTCCCCCTGGATCGCCTGGAGTTCCGGGCTTATGCCTGCAATTTTGAGCCACTCGCGGGCGAGTTCTAGGTCATCGCTTCTCGCATCCAAAACCGTCAAGAGCTTTGCACCGGTCGCCTTTGCAAGGGCAACTCCCGCTATACCTGCTCCCGCGCAGAGGTCAAGAACCCTGCCGTTTCTGGGGAGCCAGTGGAGCGACTCGAAGAACTCCTCTATCCCCTCGAGCCTCTCCCTGGCCCTCTCATCTTTGGGGTCCATCCGCCAGTTTATGTAGCGGTAGAGTTCCTCCAGGGACATGGCATCACCACAGGGAAGAGTGAGCCGGGTAATTTAAGACTATCGAAAGGCTTGAATATTTTATCAACTTACAAAGATTGACGGGGGGATGCCATGCCCCGCGTTGTGGCCGGCCGGGTGAACAACGTCCTCGCAACCCTCATTGGGGTTTTAGCCCTCTCATGGATCCTGCTGAAGTGGGAATACGGCGGGCTTCTCATGGGACTTCTCTTCTGGCTTTCGCTTCCCATAGCATTTGGGAGCAGGGTGAAGGTCGAGGGGGGAAGGCTGGTCGTTCAGTGGGGATGGCCGCTGAGGTTCCTGAGGAGGGAGCTAAAGCCCGAGGAGGTTGTGGAGGTCGTTTACATAGACATGACGGAGGGGGGGAGCCTGCTTAAGTACTGGAAGGCCGCCATTTTCCTCTCACTTCTGTGGATCGCCGTTGGCCTCGCCGGACTTATGAAGAGGCCTTCCGAAGCGTTCATCTGGCTCAACTGGATCTACTGGGGAATCCTTCCTATGGCTCAGGTGGTGTTTCCCTCCGGCAGGAGGCTTGAGGCTTCTGCCTTTGTCGTTCTTCTGAGCGTGGCCCTAGCGTTATGGGCGGAGGCTCTTGGCCTCCAGAGCTATCCTGCCTTCATCTTCTTCGGGCTGATGTTCGTGCTCTCCTTCTACGTTGAGCCGTTCAAGGAGAGCCGCCTGGCGATAGTCACGGAGAGGGGAACCTACCTGGTAAGCTCCCCGTTTGAGGGGACGTTGAAGAGCTGGTCAAGCGCTTGGGAACCGTCTACGCGGGTGGTGGAAATGGCCGTTAGGGTGAAGTGGTCTTACGCATCTTCGCTCGTTCTCACATCCATTGCCCTGCTGGCCGTCCTCTACATACTGACGGGAATGGATGCCTTCTGGGACCTTTCTGGGATTATCTTTTGGATCTCGCTTCCCCTCCTGTGGCCGAGGCCGGTTAGGTTTGAGGAAAACGCGTTAATCCTCGAACGGGGGTGGCCAAAGGTCTTTCTCCGGAGAAAGCTTCCCCTTGGGGAGATCGGGGAGGTTATCAACGTATCATCGGCTGAAAGGCTTCGCCTGATCCGCTACATGAAGGGCGCCTATCTGTGGCTCTTCCTGTGGCTTACCGTTGGCATCCTCGGTCTCCTCATGAACGCTCCCCCCGGGCCGTACCTCTGGGGCAACTGGATATTCTGGGGGCTTGTGGCGTTTATACGGGAAGCCCTTCCCGTCGGCGACAGGCTCTTTACGTCCCTCTGCATTTTTGCAACCGCGCTTCTGCTTGCAGGGTTCTTCTACCGCCTCAACCCGGACTACGCGCTATACTTTGGCGGGATCGGAGTTCTCATGGCCCTCATGTACGCCGATGATGACAACCGGCCCTCCGGGGTGCTCCTCGTTACCGACGACGGCGTTTACCTGGTCAGCCCCTTCGGTGACGAGGAGGAGCTTTTAAATAACCTCTCGTCGGTTCTCCTTGTGGAGGGACAGAACAGGAAGGATAAGCTCAAGGAAAGCGATTGGGGTGCCGCCAATGCTCAGACTCCCTGAGGGCATGGAAAGGGTATGTTAATGAAAGCCAAGGGCATGCGCGAGGTCGAGATAGCCGAGGCCCTCGGGGTATCGAGGCAGGCCGTCAACAAGGCCCTGAAGGATGCGAGGGTCAAGCTCTTCGAGGCGTTCTTCGGCCTTGCCGAGGTCTTCTCGTGGGATGTGGTGAGGGTCAACGCCGAGAGGGGCTTCATGGTTGCGAGGGGAGAGTGCGGCGATAAAAACGTCCGCGTTTACGCCTTCTACCTCCCGGGAAAGGGAATAAGGGCTTTCTTCAACGGTGATTTTCCCGACTACATCCTGGAGCATGCAGCCAGCGTTGGCCTGATAGGGAAGAAGGAAAGGGTTGAACTGGTGAAGGTCGTCGAGGGCTGACTACTTCGCCTTCGCCAGCCGATATATCCCGAGGAAGACGAGGAGTAAGAAACCCCACACAGAGTAGTTCACCCATTTAACAGACACTCTCCCAAGGTTGTAAAGTACCACGATGAAGGACATTGCGATGAGTCCAAGGTTACTCAGCGTGTTGAACTCGGCCCACGCCCTCCAGCCGGTCGGTGAAAAGCCCCTCCTCCTCGCGAAGAAGCCTGGGTCCCTTCCGAGCAAGGTGAGGCC
>WAMH01000079.1 GCA_015522395.1 Thermococcus sp.
AGGTAAAGGCCCTCGTCATAGGGGGCTACAACCTCGGTGAGGCGATGCAGAAGGTCACGAAGCGCGAGAGGCCGAGGGAGGAGGAGCCTGAGGAGCAGGAAAGCGTTGATGTGAGGCCCTACGTGAGAAAAATCCGCGAGCTTGAGGGGAGGATAGCGTTCCTTGAGCGTGAGAAAGAAGAGCTGAGGGGCATAATCCGGGAGCAGAGGAGAACCATCGAGCGGCTGGAGAGGAGAATAGCCGACTACGACGAGGAAGTGAGGAAGAAGGTTCTCCGCGAGAGGGAGCTTGAAGCAAAGGTCAAGCGCATCGAAATCCTTGAGAAACAGCTGAGGGAAGCCAAGGCGGTAATAGAGCGCCTGGGCAGGGATCTGGTCAAGGTCAAGAGGATGAACGTCGTTGAGGTTCGCGGCAGTGCGGTTCCTCTCAAGGTTCTCAGGGTTCTCAGCTGGCGCGAGCTTGAGAAGATTGAGCGCGAGGTTGGCCTCAGGAAGGGAGACGTTCTCTTCGTCCTCAACCCAGCGGGGGCGGGAAAGGCCATTGCTGAGGAACTCGTGGAGAAGGGGATTAGGGCGGTCATAAGTGAGAGTCCCCTGCCCCAGTCCGTTGCAGAGGTTCTCCGTGAGGCTCACTTGCCTTTCTTCCTCTCGAACGAGCTTGACGTCAAGCGCGTCGATGAGTTCGCGGTGGTGGAGCGGGAAACCCTGGAAAGGGCCATCGAGGAGTTGCTTGAGAGATGGGCCAGAGAGGATGAGGAGAGGGAGGCTGAGAGGTTCCTGAAACTTGTTGAGGAGTACAGGATTGAGCGCATCAAAGAGCTTAAGAGAAGGGCCGAGGAGGAGTCTAAAGGGAGCTGAGAACGTTCTTCAGGGCCCTGAGGTACTTTCCCGTCTCTTCGGCCCCTTTCTCGGTTATCCTCACCGCGGTTCTCGGCCTGTCGGCGAAGACCTTGTAGAGCTCGACGTAGCCAGCCTTCTCCAGGGCTTTGAGGTGGGAGTCAAGGTTCCCTGGGGTCAGGTCAAGCACGCTTAGGAGCTCTTTGAACAGAACCCTATCCCTGGGCAGGAGGTAAAGCATTATAGCTAATCTGGTTGGATTTCCGAGGACGTGGTTCTTCGCGAGCTCCCTGAGGTTCATGCTATCACCGCTCTATGACCTTGAAAGCCGAGTACGGATATAGGAGTATTGTAAGTGAGAAGCCCGTCGTTACGGCGAAGCCTGCCCAGAGTATGGCTCCTGTCCCCATGTTCCATGCTATGGGGATGGCTAAGAAAGGAAATAAGAACGATGGGGTCATCTCATACTCGCCCTTTCCTCGACTCATAGCAATCCACTGACCTAGGAGGGATAATCCAATGAAGCTCAGGAACCCCACTCCAAGTCTGGCGTCGGCGTTGATGCCAACCCAATCAATCGATGGCACTACATCCCACCCAATGATACTGCCTGCTGCCCAGGATAACCCTATCAAGAGGATCATCTTTTTACTATCCCTCTTTGCTATTTCAGGATAGAAAGTTGAATAGAGCTTCTTCAGCTGGTTCCACATCTTGGTGGTTAGAAGTACTCCAATCAGTATGGCTGCCCCCCAGTAGACGGGCGATAGCCATCTTTGTACTCTCCTAACACCTGCTATGACGTAGAAAATCGACATGACTGAGAGCCATAACGCAAAGTTCATGGCAGCATAAACTTTCTCCGCCGCTATCAGCTTGCCCTCAACCCTCTCAAGGGCCTCCTTAAGTTCCCCTAACCTCCTCCATTTTCGCCACCAGAATAAAGTATGCTCTGTATCTATTTATACCCGGGCCTTTCTCTGAGCTTCAGAACGGTTAAGCCAGCAATGCTCGCTGAGGAGTGCAGGACGAGGGCCGGGACTATGCCCCCCAATGCGAATACGTAGCCGGCTAACGAGCCAAGGATGAGGGCTCCAGTTACTATGCCCGCATTTCTCTTTCCACTTCCTTCGTAGGCCATCCAGTAGGGCAGGGCGAAGAGCAGAACTGAGAAGAGTATTGCACTCCAAAAGTGGCCGTAACTCAGGAGGTATCCCTCAATCAGACCCCTGGTGAAGGTTTCCTCGCCCAGCGGAGCGAGGAGGAGCAGGAGGACAAGCCTTTCCATCCCCTCTGGTATGAACTCCTCCATCGGGACTGAAGGATTGCTCTCGAGCAGATTAATTATGAGCTAGGCTCCAAAGCCGAGGATGAACGCGGGAAGAACGTATCTGAAGTCCAGAACGAAACCGAACCTCTCCGGACTACCCATAAACTCAATCACTGCAAGCGAGAGGAAAAACATCGTCAGCTGTATGGCGAATCCTCCTTTCTTGCCATCTTCTTGGCGGTTAGAGAAGCAACGGTCGTGGATGCGACCAAAATCAACAGCCACAGGAGGAAGGCAACCACGAACTCAATCATTCTCAATCACTTCCCTCAGGATTCTCAGGACTTCCTCGAGTTCCTCGGCTCCTTCTTCGGTTATCTCCACGAACTTCCTCGGTCTCTTGCCGAAGCCGTAGTACGTCCGGATTATCCCGGCCTCCTCGAGGGCTTTCAGGTGGAACTCAAGGTTTCCCGGGGTGAGCTTTAGTGCCTTCCTCAGGCTTGAGAAGGTTGCCCTCTCCCTTGGGAGCAGGTAGAGGGCTATGGCTAATCTCGTTGGGTTGCCGAGAGGTGATTTCGAAAGCCTTGTGAGTTCATCAATCATTTCACTCCCTCATAGCCCTCCTGAGTGCCAGGTAAGCACCGAGCCCGAAGGCCAGTGACAGTGCGAGTGTTACGTATGCACCATTGTTAATTGGAACCCTCCCGTACGGAACGCTGAGGAGTACTAGTGTCATCCCTACAAGGGCCTTGTCCCAGCCTTCCCGAAGGAAGGCGTGGTCAACGACCGCGAGAGCGAGCATTCCCAAACCTATCCCGATGAGGGAGAATAGCCAGATATCCCTGACAAAAACACTGACAATCACAATTACAACCGGCCAGACGAGAGCCTGGGTGAGAAGATAACGGAGGTTTAGGGGTGTTTTTCTGCCTAGAACCCTTTCTATCTCCCTTACTTTCTTGGATGCCTTCAGCTCCTCGAAAACGAAAAACAGTATCGCAACGGCCGAGAGAAGAACCCTGAGGGAACTAGCGGACGCCCCTGTGCATGTTGAGAGCACTGACGAGGCAAGGTAGATGACCGGGAACGCGACCGCCCAGTAGAGGTAGAGTATCGAGTTGTAGGCTTTTTTCGCGAAGTTGAGCTCTCTTTCAACGGCCCTTAGTGCTTCACTCAGCTCTTCCATGCTCCCACCCGGGAAAAGTTGGGATTTGGGGCTTAAATACCCGGTTGGAAGTTTGTTCCCCAAACTAACCCCCGGCCCTAGCTAACCTCAGCCTCTCCATGAAGCGCTCGATTTCCCCGGGAGTTCCCCTGATGAGGACCCTGTTGAGGGTTATTTCGTTCCTCTCGATTTTTCCGAGGGGAACCAGCTCGACTCTCGCTTTACTCCTTTCCCTGAGTTCCTTGAGCTCTTCCATGCAGATTGGCGTCTCAATAACCCTCAAGGAGGAACCTCCATGTCTTAAATAGGGGGCAGACTATTTAGGAATGTCCGCTCTTGGGATTGGTAATATCTCACTCGACCCTGAAGGTTATTCCCTTTTCCCTTGCCTTCCTCTCGACCTGAAGGCGGAACTGGCAGGCCTTGCATATCCTCCCCGTTGTAGGCTGTCCGCATATCTTACAGCGGTTCAGTTCGCTGCTTTTCTTGGTGTATGTCTTCGCGATGAGCGGGAAGAGCTTGTCGTAGCTCCGCAGGATTTGATACTTCGTTCCCGGATGCTTTTCTTCCATCTCGTTGAGCCAGTCCCTTATTTCGGCCCTAAAGGCTTCAACCGCGTATGGGCACTCGTTCAGATCGACTTCAATGTTGTTCAGGACGGCGTAAAGAACCGTTTCCTTTTCCGGTATCTCGCGGAGGGGCTTTATCCTTGGAACAAGTTCCGGATGAACCTCTTCGTAGTAGGGGCCTGTTCTTCCCAGCCTGGCTATATCCCCGCGCATAATGTTCATGATGAACATCTGAACCTCATCGTCAAGGTTGTGACCGACTGCCAGCTTATCAGCTCCAACGTCCTTAGCCGCGTAGTTGAGCAGCCAGCGCCTCCAGACGCCGCAGTAGGAGCAGGCACCTACTCTTTCGCGCTTCTCGAAGCTCCCCATTATCTCAACGGTCTCGTCGAGCGTGAAGCCGATGTATTCCTTGAATGAATAGACACGGTGCTCTATGCCGAGCTTCTCCGCGTTCCTCTTTGCTATCTCCACGCTCGGTGGTCTGTAGCCAGCTATGCCCTCGTCAATCGTTATTGCGACTAGCTCGAAGGGGAACTTCTCGCGAAGCTTTGCTAGGAGGTGCATGAGAACGACACTGTCCTTTCCACCGGAAACTCCAACGGCTATCCTCTCGCCCCTCTCAATAAGGCGGTACTTCTTAACGGTCTCCCTGAACTTCTTCTCCACCATCTCGTTGAAGTGTTTGTGGCAGTAGTAACGCCCGCTGTAGCGAGCATGGTAAACTGCCGGCCTTCCACATATCGAGCACTTCTGCATGGGGGCTCCCTCCGACGAGAGGCTTAAAAACTTTGGTGCGGTAATGTTTAGGGGTAGGTTCGATGGAATGGAAGGTTTTCCCCACGGGTATAAGTGAGCTGGACTCGATGCTCGGTGGCGGGTTGCTGGATGATAGTGTCCTTCTCGTTACCTATGACATGCACTCCTTCGGCTGGGTTCTGGCGGTGAAGGTTTTCAAATCGCTCGTCGACAGGAACGGTTTTGGCGTCGTTACCAACTACTCCCTCCCGTACAGCCTCCTAGCTAAGTACGCTGGCCTTGCCGGCTTTACCCTCGACGATGCCGGGAGGGAGGGCAGGTTGGCGATAATAGACGTCTTCGGTGCGGTTAACAACGTGAAGATAGATCGCCCCTACGTGTTCTACCCGAGCGGGCTCGATGCAAGCACATTCCTTCCCAAGATGGTCGATACGTACTACCGGATACTGGAGCACCTCGGGGACAGAAAACCGATAGGGATAACGATAGGCATCGACGGCTTCGCCAGCCTCTTCGACGAGGAGACCGTGATAAGGCTTTTCCGCAGGAACATGATCATGAAGGAGAGGGCCAAGTTCACCGAGGAGAGGAAGAGACCGATCAACATCATGCTCCTCAACAAGGACAGGGTCTCAAAGTCCTTTATCTCGTGGATCTCCCACTACTCCGAGCACATAATCGACTTTGAACCCACGCGTAAGCCCGGTCTGGAGAGGATAATCGTGAGGAAGTCCCTTCTCCCGGAGTTCGAGCCATCTACGGCGGAGTTCGTCTATTCCCGGGGGGAGATAAAGATAAGGAACATAGAGAGGGTCTGATCAGAGGTTCGCGAGCGCCGGTATGAGGTTCACCGCCAGCAGGAGCAGGCCGAGTCCTATCGTCAGGTACCTTACGGGGTTGGCCACGCCCTCGGGCAGGTAGCGCTTTATCACGTCGTCCAGCATCCTTCCCCCGTCCAGCGGAACGAGCGGGAAGAGGTTCATCAGTCCTATTCCTATGTTGAGCACGTATATCCAGTAGAGGCTGAAGAACAGGGGCATTATCAGCCAGTCGAAGCCTATCTTCGATTTCATGTTCTGCGCGGGGTAGATACCTAGGAACCCCTCCCCCGGTTTGTCCGGGTGCGTTCCGAGCTTTACCTTGAGCTTCAGTTCTTTCCCGTGGCGCAGCACGGTCAGCGTGACTACCTCCCCGGGCTTCGTCTTGTTCATGAAGCCTATGAACTGGTCGATGGTTTTAATCTGAACCCCGTTCATCCCGATTATCACGTCGCCCTTCTGCAGGATCCCGTGCGACGGCCCATTCTCTAGAACGCCGGACACGAGAACCCCCGACGGCTGGAGTAGCGGGGTTATCGCCAGGTTTATTATTAACAGGGTTATCAAAGCGGTTGCCACGTTGGCCATCGAGCCCGCCCCGTAGACCCTGAGCCTTGTTCTGAGGGAGGCCTTCGAGAGCCTTTCCTCGTCCGGTTCTACGAAGGCGCCCGGAATGACCGCGAGCAGGACTAGCCCGACGGATTTGAGCGGCAGGCCGTCTGCCCTGGCCGTGACGCCGTGGCTGAGCTCGTGAACTATCATGACGACCGCGAGGCCAACGAGCCCGTACCACAGGGGGATCGTGACACCAGGGATGACGAGCTGAACGCCGCCGTTATG
>WAMH01000080.1 GCA_015522395.1 Thermococcus sp.
GAATGAGCATCACTTTGGCTCTATCTTGAACCTCGGCTCCTCTATCCACTCGGATTTACAGCGCGGGCACCTGGAGGGCACCTTTATCTCGGGCGGAAAAACGAAGCCGCACTTCCTGCACTCGGCGGGCTTTATGAGGAGGACTTTCCCCTCCCGCTTGAGGGTCTTCTGGATGGCCTTCAGATCCTCAAGAATGACCTTCTTTGCCCCCTTGCCCCTCATATCCAGGGCTAACGCAAGCTCACTCGGCGAGTAGTCGCGCTCCTCCAAAAGCTTTATTATGCGCTGCCTTCGAGTCATCATCGCCAGTGTCCGATGAGAGGAATATAAACCTTAGGGTGGGACCATGATAGTCGAGAAGGCAGGGGAGGTTCTTGAGAGGCACGGGCTGTGCGATCACTGCCTCGGCAGGCTGTTCGCGAGGCTCAGTAGGGGAACCAACGAGGAGAGGGGAAGGGCGATAAGGTTCGTCCTCAACATGGAGCGCTCCGCGGAGGGATTACCTCCCACGGGCAAGCCTGAGAAGTGCGAGCTTTGCGGAAACGTCTTCGAGAGGATTCCCTCACTTGTTGAGAGGATGAAGGAGACCTCCTCGGGAATAGAGTTCGATACCTTCCTCGTCGGCTCGCGCTTTCCAACTGAGATCCGCGAGAAGGAAGAGGGCATCTGGAGGGAGTTCGGAATCAGCACGGGAGAGCCGGTAAACCGTGAGTTCAACCGCGAGCTTGGGAAGGCCTTCGGACTGGCCACCGGCAAAGACACCTCAAAGAACCCCGACGTTGTCTTCGTTGTTGAACCATACTCCGGTGAAATCGAGCTTCAGGTGAATCCCCTTTATGTCTACGGCCGCTACAGAAAGCTTGTTCGCGGCATTCCTCAGACACCCCTTCCGGGTTTCGAGGACAGCGTTGCCTCGATAATCTGCAGGGCCTTTTCGAGGGCGAGCGATGGAAAGTGCGTCTTCAAGGGAGCCGGGAGGGAGGACGTTGATGTCAGAACCCTTGGCAACGGCAGGCCCTTTATCGTCGAAATCAAGGGACCTAAAAAGAGAAAACTCGACCTCGATGCTGTAGCAAGGGAAATAGCCACGAGCGGGAAGGTAGAAGTCCTCAATCTCTGCTTCGTCTCGCCGAAGGAGGCCGGGAAAGTTCTGATGAAGAACCATCGCAAGGAATACCTAGCCCTGGTCCTCGTGGAGGACGGTGTAACTCCTGAGGAAGCCCGGGAAGTTGCAAGGAAGCTCCGGGGCTTGGAGATCCATCAGAGGACGCCCTGGCGTGTGAGGAAGGCGAGGGCGGACAAGGTAAGGCTCAGGAGGGTTCACGAGGCGGATGCAAGGTGGCTCGATAAGAAGCACTTCGAGTTGAGGCTCGTAACCGACGGCGGTCTCTACATCAAGGAGCTGGTCTCGGGCGATAACGGAAGAACGAAGCCGAGCGTGAGCGACCTGCTCGGGAAAGGGGCGTGGTGCGAGAGGCTCGATGTCCTGAACATCCTTGACGAGTGATTATTCTCTCCGCAATCCTTAAAAATACTAATCCGCAGGATAAAATGGTGATTCAGTTGAAGAGGATTTTTAGTGCTGCATTTATAGTGATAACTCTGGCTCTACTCTCCTGGAGTTTGGGAAGCGCCAACGTCATCGTCGTCAACTCCGAAAAATCCCCCAACGTGAACGTGCTTATGGGCAACGGGAGTCCCATCTTGTCGACGGTTGGGATGGGTGGATTCACAGTGTTTAAACTGGCCAAAAACGGAACTGTGAAGTGGTCCCTCTCGGGTGATGAGTTTATCCCCGTAAACGCTGATTTACTCAGGGGTCCGTTTTATACTCCCCTCGGGGTCGACAGCGTTGCTTCGAGGTCTCGCGATGGGGGCGTTCTACTTGGATTCGTGTTGGTAGGCAAAAACGGGCCTTTCTCCCCCGCGATGATGAAAATCGCCAGCAACGGGAGCTTTGAATGGGCGTACGTTTACGAACTCGGTCAGAACATGAGCCCCTACATAAACTCGATCTACGCCGGAAAAGATGGCGTCCTCATGAGCGGTTACATAGAAAACGACACCTTCCACGGAACCAAGTTCCTGCCGTTCCTCCTCCTTCTGAGGCCCAATGGAACCGTAATCTGGGCAAGGATTTACAACCCACCTATTTTGAGGGGGATAACCTCCGGGGGAGCCCTCGAGGTAAACGGCTCATACATCTACATTCTGCAGGACGGCAGAAATGCAGTACTCCTGAGGCTTGATAGAAACGGGAACGTGACCGGGGTTAACTCCGTGTCCGGCATGAAAACGGTCAACTCCGCGGCTTCAGATGGAAAGTACCTCTACCTCCTTGGGACCGACGAAAACGGCACTGTCCTGGCAAAATTTGACCTTGCTGGAAGCGACCCCGTCTGGGCAAAGGAATACTCGATAGATTTCAACTACACCGGAGCATTCTGCGGCCCCAACGAGACGAACATTACCCTAGTGTCGTTAAAAGTGGTGTCGCATGACTTCAAGCGGCTACTGCAAGTGGGGAATGGGGTCGAGGTGTTCCCCATGCCGTTCGAACTTAAGCTTCCCCTTGAGGGCGTTCCTTGCAACGCGAGCATCTTCAAACAGGAAACCGCCTTAAAGCCCGTCACGGCCATCTTTAAAGTGGACAAAAATGGGGATCTTATCTCCAGGAAAGTCCTCCTCCTGAACTCGACGTACTCCGTGGAATCTTTTGACTACTCGAACGGAACATTTGCCCTTGGCATGGTGAAGGACATAGAGCTCCCCTCCACGTTGGTGGAGCCGAAACCCCTCACCCTGGTCGGTCACTTCAACGATCTGTTCAACCTCAGCGTTGCAAAGGATGCCGACCTCAACGTAACGGTGAGGAATGTAAACGTTCACCTTGGAGATGTTCACGTCGGGATTTCATACCCGCACAGTACGGCGCTGAACATCTCGGCGATGGGGGTAGAACCGGCCAACATAGTTAAGAAGGTGCCGGAGGACGTGGAGATAAGAGTGTACAGAACAGAAACCATGCACACGGAGAAATCGGCCACAGCAGGAAAATCCACGAAGGAGATGTGCGGACCAGCATTTCTCGTGACCCTCGCGATTCTTCTGGCTCTTCTTTTATTCAAAAGAAAATGAGTCCCATCCCTTTTTTCTTCCCGCCCGTTGAAGGTGAAAAATTTATAAACGGTTCACCAGAGGCTTTACTGATTCCCGGACTGGGTTAGCTGGGGAACTACTATGAAAAGCGAAAAGCGTGTCCGGGAAGTCCCATCGTGTTGTTAAAGGACTACAGCCGGATTAAAACCCACATCGGAGGGAGTGGAATGGTTAAGAAGGCGCACAGCTTTAGGAGGAAGACGCGTGGCAAGCTCAGCAAGAGCCCGAGGAGGAGGGGCCTTCCACCGCTCACGAGGTTCCTTCAGGAGTTCGAGGTCGGGCAGAAGGTTCACATCGTCATAGAGCCGAGCTACCACAGGGGAATGCCCGACCCCAGGTTCCATGGAAGGACCGGGACCGTCGTCGGAAAGCGCGGCGATGCCTATATCATCCAGATAAAGGACGGCGGCAAGGTTAAGACCTTCTTCATACACCCGGTCCACCTCAGGGCGCAGAAGGGATGAGCATGATAGGCAGGAAAAAGCTCGAGGAGCACTACATGACGATAGCCGAGGTTAGAGAGCTCCTCGAGAAGCGCAAGGCTGAGGGAATGGAGGAGAACCCTGAGGAGCCGATGTTCTACGAGGCCAGGGTTAGCCTCGAGCATGCCGAGCGCTTTGCAAAGCTCAAGCCCGAGCAGGCCGCGGAGCTGAAGGAGAAGCTGGTCGGCCTCTTCGACTGGCTCGACGAGAGGGTGGCGGCCAAGCTCGTGGACCTCCTCCCTGAGGACTACTTTGACATCCGCGTGATCTTCGCCAAGGAGGAACACCAGCCCAGCAGGGAGGAAGCCGAAGAGATACTGAAGCTCCTCGACGAATACCGTCCCGAGGAGTGACCCTCTTCTTTTCCTTTAGACAAAGTATAAAAACTCCGGGTTGGTATAGGTTTTGGGGGAGAGACGATGGATAGGTACCGGAGACACTCCTACAGGGAGAGCCTCGACAAAAAGAGGCGGAACGTTGAGTATGAGGAGTACGCTTACGTGCTTGACTACCTTCCGGAGGGGTACACGGACATATCGACCGGCAGGCGAACCGGTAAGCCGGTGGCGCAGGTGATAGGTGAGAAGGCATTTACTCTCCTTGAGGTTGCACCAAAGGGGGATCTCATGCTCTACGAGAGGGTTTTCATTGGCAAGGGGCAGAGGGATAAAATCCTCATGATAAACAAGAAAATTCACTACGACGACCTCACCGCCACGGCCAAGGCCGAGCTTCCCTACGTTGTCGAGGAGATAATCAAGAACAACGAGGAGCGCTTCATCCAGTTTTTCAATATGGCACCGCCGATAACCAACAGGCTTCACAGCCTCGAGCTGCTCCCTGGAATCGGGAAGAAGCACATGTGGGAGATAATCGAGGAGCGCAGGAGGGAGCCATTTAAGAGCTTTGAGGACCTTCGCGAGAGGGTTAAGGGGCTTCCAGATCCGGTGAAGATGATGGCCAAGCGCATCGTCGATGAAATTGAGGGCAAGGATCGTTACAGACTCTTCGTTGGCTCCAGGAGGCTATTCCGCGTATGAGGGAGCGCCTTTTCTCTTTAATTTCAAAGTACAACCTGAGACCAAACCGAAACTTGGGACAGAACTTTCTGATAGTGCCCGGCTTAATCGAGAGGAACATAGAAAGGGCGGGGCTGAGCAAAAAAGATACGGTTCTCGAAATCGGCCCCGGCCTTGGAGTCCTTACGGATGCCCTTTCCAAGAGGGCAGGGAAGGTTTACGCCATCGAAAGGGACTCAAGGCTCGTCCAGATCCTGAAGAACGAGTACGTCTGGCCCAACGTCGAAATAATAGAAGGTGATGCCATCAAAGTTGAGTGGCCGGAATTTAACAAGATGGTTTCAAACCTGCCCTATCAGATTTCCTCCCCGGTTACGTTTAAGCTTTTGGAACACGACTTTGAGAGGGCCGTTCTAATCTATCAGCTCGAGTTCGCGCTGAGAATGGTGGCTGAACCCGGCGACAAAAACTACTCCCGCCTTTCACTGATGGTGCGGGCTAAGGCCCACGCCGAGATCGCCGAGCGCATTGGAAGGGGTGCTTTTTGGCCGAGGCCAAAGGTTGACTCGGCGGTGGTCGTGTTAACGCCAAAACCGAAGGGGGAACGGATAGAGCTGAACGAGAACCTCGTGAAGGCCCTCTTTCAGCACAGGAGGAGCACGGTGGTTTCGGCATTGAAGAAATCCCATCACATGCTGGGGATTGACAGGGAAGAGTTCAAAAGGATCAGGGGGGAAATTAAATCTCTGCCGTACGCTGAGGAGAGGGTCTTTAAGCTCGATCCACAGGAGGTTAAGGAGATAGAGGAAGCACTAGTGAGCATGGGGCTCATTCTTCCTTAAGGGAATCCATCAGAGCCTTGAGGCGCAAATAGTGGCCGTTTTCTATGCTGGCCAGTCTTCTAAGCATGCCTCTTAACTCACCCTTAGAGTTTTCCGCTAGATATTCGTAGATCTCGCTCGCAAGTTTTTCACCCTCCATGAGGATTTCCACGAGATCCCTCAGGCGGCCGTTTTGGAGGTAATCCTCGAGTTTCCCCCTTGATAACTTGAGTGCTATACCCCCCATCTCTGGCCTGGTTAGGGGAGCGTTGCCGTAGATGCTCTTGTATTCCATGAGAAGGGCCTCCGCTGAATTTAAGCTTTCCTTTGCGAGCTCTTCAAAAAGCTTGGGAACCCTGGGATCCCACCCGTAATACGCGAACCTTTTGGCTATCCCGTTGTAGATCCCGGCCTCCTCGAGCTCCGAATTTATCCAGTACGATATGAGGGACCTTTTGTCTAGTTTGCCCAGAAGCTCTACGATCCCCCTTATGGTGCCCTTCTCCTCCTCGGAGAACTCGACCATACTCCCACCATGTTTAGTTTCGGGGCACGTTTTTAAACCCATCTGAGGAGGGACAACCATGCGCGTGGCGATAGTTGATGGATACACCGATGAACCCGCGGGGCTTGGCGTTCCGCCTTATCTTGGGATCTACCCAAGATACGCTTACGGCGCGATAAAAAAGGCAGATAAAGGTGCCAACGTTTTTTACCTGACCATCGATGACCTCAGGGCAACGTTTGGTGGTGAAAATGGTATCGCCACGAGGAACAAGACCTCGAACTTTCCAAAGACGAAGAAAATACTCGAGACGGCCGACGTCATAGTCTATATCGGCGGCCTTCACACGCCGGGGAAGTATCTTTCGGCGGTTCCCTCGCAGGTAGACGAAGTTGCCGAATTCCTTAGACCTTTTAAGGGGATCAAAATCCTCGGCGGGCCGGCTTTCATGGGTTCCGCTCATCAGGGCGGGACGAAGATAACATCGCGCGAACTTCTTCTAGCACAGACGGTTTTCGACCACATCGCCTACGGCGACCTTGAGGCATTCCTGTTCGATTACACAAAGAATCCTAAAGATGCCAACCCATTCAGGTTCAGGGACTATACTGAGCTGAGGGATTACGCAATCCTCGGTGCCGAGGTCGTCAGGCAGTTCCCGGACTTTCCTGACTTCGTGATAGTCGAGATTGAGACCCAGCGTGGCTGTCCAAAGGCGATGGGCATAGGCGGTTGCTCCTTCTGCACAGAACCGGTTCGCTATAGAGTTGTCGAAGACAGACCGGTTAAGGATGTGGTTGCCGAGGTGAAGGCCCTCTACGACCTTGGAGTGAGGCACTTCCGGGTTGGAAGGCAGAGCTGTATCTTCTCGTACATGGCGAAACCGAACGGCAGGGTTCCGGTTCCAAATCCTGAGGCAATAGAAAAGCTCTTTGCCGGAATGCGCTCCGTTGCCCCTGACGTTAAAACGCTCCACGTCGACAACGCCAATCCGGCAGTGATAGCCAACTATCCCGAGGAGAGCATGAGGATTGCAAAGGCCCTCATAAAATACGGCACGCCGGGAAACGTTGTCGCCTTCGGCCTCGAGAGTGCCGACCCCAAGGTGGCCAAGCTCAACAACCTGAACGCGACCGCAGAGGAGACCTATGAGGCCGTGAGGATTCTCAACGAGGTCGGCGCGAGGAGGGGCTACAACGGGATGCCGTGGCTTCTGCCCGGGATAAACATTATCTTCGGCCTTCCGGGAGAGACAAAAAAGAGCTACGAGATAACCTTCCAGTTCCTTAAGAGGCTCCTCGACGATGGCCTCATGGTGAGGAGGATAAACATCCGGCAGGTGGTTGTCTTCCCCGGAACACCCCTGTGGCACATAAGGAGCAAGGTTAAGACTGAGAAACACAAAAGGCTAATCCAGCATTACAGACACAAGATAAGGCACGAGATTGATTTACCTATGCTCAAACGGGTCGTCCCAGTCGGGACCGTCCTGAAAGACGTTCGTGCTGAGGTTTTCGACAACGGGCTGACCTATGGAAGGCAGATTGGGAGCTACCCACTCATCGTTGGAATTCCAAAGCAAATCCCCCTGAAGGGGTTCTACGACGTCCTCATTGTTGGTCACGGCTTCAGGAGTATCACTGGAATTCCGGTTCCAATAAACATTAACCGAGAAAGCCCCAAGACCCTGGAACTTATTCCGGGAATCGGGAGGAAAACTGCCATCAAAATCCTTGCGAAGAGGCCCTTCAGGAGCGAAGACGAGTTCTTCAAACTGGTGGGGGAAGAAAAGA
>WAMH01000081.1 GCA_015522395.1 Thermococcus sp.
AGGGCCTCGCTGCCGCACGTCAAGAGCGTAGTCCTGCCCAACGGCATCAGGTTCAACACGATAGACATCGAGCTGTTCGCCCCGAAGTTCAGCTATCCGAGTCCAGGCAAGCTCTCCGGGTTAATCCACGACCACTTCAAGGAGAAGTACGGGGAAGACAGTCCAATCCTAACGCTCGCCTACGGCCCGGACTTCGCGGTTGTGAGGGCCGCGGACGGGATGGCCGCCTACAACTTCGACCTCAACGAGATAATTCCGAAGCTCCAGGAGGCCCTTCCAAGTGCGGGAATCGAGGGCGGCGGCCACAGCTACGCGGGTTCGATAAAGTTCTTCGAGGGCATGCGCAAGGAAGTGCTTGAGGAGTTCGCCAAGCAGGTCGTCAAGCTGAAGAGGGCCTGATGCCTTTTCCCAACCTTTTTAACCTCCCGCGAGAAACCCGCCCGAAGGAGGAATGCGAATGAAAGTTGTTCTTGAAGTGACCTTTAGGATGGGCGGCGTCTCCTACCGCGGCCACCGCTGGGAGGAGGATGCGCTGGTTTTTGAGTTCGAGAGGCTTGGAGATGCCTTCATCCAGGTTCTCAGCAACAGAAAAGTTGAGGAGGAAGTGGAGAAGGCCCCCTCTAAAGTTCTCGTCGAGCTGAGGACGAAGCATGGCGGAAAGGTCTTCGAGGCCGTAGAGGAGAACGGGGTTTACAGGGCGATGGAGCCTTAGGTTTTTATATCCCCCATCCAACTACCTTCGGTGATGCCCATGTTCATGGCCGAGTTCAAGCTCCGCTTTGGCGATAGAAAGTGGTACGTCAGGAGAATCGTCGAGGCCTCCAGCATGGAGGAGGCCGAGGAGAAAGCCAGGCGCTACGCCGAGCTTATGAACCGGGGGGAAGTTAAGTGGGAGCTTGGCTACGTTATTGAGGCCAAGAGGCCGCTCCTCGTCGGAGAAGAGGAACTTGAAAAGCTTTCAGCGTGATATTTCGCAGGCGAGGTTCTCTTCTATTATTTCCCTCACTTCTTCAACCTTCCGCGCGTGGCCGAGGGCGTACATGAGCTTTGTGAGGGCCGCTTCCTTCGTCATATCTCCTGCGGGGATGACTCCAGCTTCGAGCGCCCTCCTTCCGACCTCGTAGCGGGTCAAATCAACGCCGCCGTAGAGGGCCTGGGTCGTCATGACCACGGGCTTCTCCGGGGCGACCTTCGAAACCGCCTCAAGGAGGTTCCTCCCGCGGTAGGGTATTCCGCCCGCGCCGTAGCCCTCGAGCACTATCCCGTCGGCTTCTCCGGCTATCGAGAGAAAGACCTCCGGCGAAAGGCCCGGCGTGAGCCTTATGTGGACGACGTTCGGGTCTATCCTCGGGTCGAAGGAGGTTTCACCCCTTAAAGCGGGCCTGTGCATCACGACGAGGGAACCGCCGCGGAGGTATGCCACGTCCGGGTAGTTTATGCTCTGGAAGGCGTTCAGCCCGAGGGAGTGAACCTTTGAGACGCGCGTTCCGAGCATCACCTTGTTCCTGAAGGCAACGTAAATCCCCGGGATTCCGTCCTTGGCGAAAGTTATGGCTGTTCTGAGGTTCTCGGGCGCGTCGCTCCCGGGTTCGGTTATGGGGAGCATTGACCCCGTCAGGACTACAGGAACCGGCGGGTTTCTCAGCATGAAGCTCAGGGCGGAGGAGGTGTAGGCTAAAGTGTCCGTCCCGTGGGTTATCACTATTCCGTCGTAGTCATCCAGCGACTCCCAAACCGCTTTTCCAATCATAATCCAGTCCTCGGGCTGGATGAGCGTGCTGTCGACCCTCATAAGGTCCCACGAGTCGATTCTTACGCCATCGTTCTTCTCTATCCCCGCTAACTCGAGGAGTTCGTCCACCCCGAGGCCGGCTTTGTAGCCCTTCTCAGTCATCCTGCTGGCTATCGTCCCGCCGGTGCCTATGATGAGAATCCTCACGCGACCACCGCTCCACTTTACTCTCAACGCTTTTTAGTCTTTTTGACGAATTTAACCCGAATTCCTGGAGAAAAATTGGAAGATGTTCAGTTTCTCTCCCGGATGAGGAGCATCATGACAAAAGCCAAGACGTTCATCGCGGACGAGTAGAGGAACGCCGCCTCGAGGGAGCGAACCTGCCAGAGCCAGCCGGCTATGACCGATGCTGGAAGCACGAAGAGGCCGAAGACAGTATGGTACGCACCGATTATCGTACCCTTCTCGTATTCCCTCGCGAGGTCGGCCATGTACGCCCGTGGAACGGTGTCCTCGATGGCTATGTAGACGCCGTAGAGAATGAACGCAAGGATGAGCGTGTACAGATCCCTCGCGTATGCAAAGGCCAAGGCCGCGAGGGCCGCAACAAGGAAGCCGAGGGTTATGGTTCTCTTCTTGCCGAAATCGTCTGAGTATGCCCCTATTGGATAGGCGGAGAGGGCGTAGATGAGGTTGAAGAGGGCGTAGAACCCAATGCTCTGGACCACTGTGTAGCCCAGCTCCTGCGCCTTCCACATCGTGAAGGCATAGCTGTACCTTCCCAGCGCCCCGACGGCAATTACCGCTAAAAACAGCTGGAGGTTCCTGTCTTTGAGGGTGGA
>WAMH01000082.1 GCA_015522395.1 Thermococcus sp.
ACTCGATGATGGAAAGGAAGGCAGGCCTCGTGATAACGCGGAAGGTTCCGGTTGAGGCGGTGAGGGAGATCATAGAGGAGCTCGGGTTGAACCTTACCGCTGTCGATTCAGGCTTCGCGATACATGTAAAGAAGCCGTGGATAAACAAGGGGACGGGAATAGAGAAGGCCTGCGAGTTCCTTGGAATAAAGCCGGGTGAAGTGGCACACGTTGGCGACGGGGAGAACGATTTGGATGCCTTCCGCGTGGTTGGCTACCGCGTGGCGATAGCTCAGGCCCCGGAGGGCTTGAAGGAGAAGGCCGATTACGTGACTGAAGAGCCCTACGGTGACGGGGGAGCGGAGGCGATAACCCACATCCTGAGGAAGTTCGGCTACCTCGGTGAGGGAGATGATTATCAGGAAGGCGACACTTGACGATGTTAAGGCTATAGTCGAAGTCCACACCGCCGGTGAAGACATCGGGGGGAGCTTACTTGAGCGCTACTCCTCCGGCGGGCCGTGGATGAGTGTTGAAACGCTCGCGATACACATCAACAACCTCCTCCTTGATGGCCAGCTCGTTGCCGTTGCTGAGCTCGACGGAAGAATGGTTGGCGAGGCAGAGGTCTTATTCTCGGAGGAGCCAATTGGTGGGAAAACGCGGAGAATAGCGCACCTCGACGTCATTGAAGTCCACCCGGATTTCAGGAAGAGAGGCGTTGGAAGGGCGCTCATCGGGTTCATAAAAGAAGTCGCGAGGGAAAGGGGAGCGGAGTTCATAACAACACAACCCGATGGGGGAGCCCTGGGCTTTTACAAAAAGCTGGGTTTTGATGAGCTCATCTTCAACGGCATTCTCGTCGAAATTCCGACCGCAAATTTCAAGCCGGCTGGGGTTAAGCCCCTCCGCTACTTCCCGTGGGAGGCTGTGAAGTCCCTTGAACTCATTGCAGGTCGCTTTCAAAGCTCCTATGACATGTGGTTCTCAAGCTTTAAAGACCTCTTCGCTGGAATTCAAGAACTCGTAGAGGCTGGAAAAGCCGGGAATTCCTACTACGCCCTGAAGTCCCTTCCCGGAAGGCCTGGAAAGGTTGCCCTCTTTTTGTGGGGGTCGAAGGAGGACATTCCAAAGGCAATTGCCAGGGCTGGGGAGCTGGGCTTTGAGAGGGTTCTGACGGTTCTTGACGGGGAAACCGCGGGATCTCTGGGAGCGGAGAAGAGGGGAAAAGTACCGATAATAGGAAAGGCCCTCACCTGAGGAACTCAAAGGCCAAAGCAACTTCCATCGCCGTGCCCAGATAGAGGACGTCCTCGTCGACATCAAATTTCGGGTGGTGGTGTGGATAGATTATTCCCTTCTCCTCGTTCCTTATGCCCAGCGCTAAGAAAGCCCCTGGAACCTTCTGAAGGTAGTACGCGAAGTCCTCGGCGCCCATCGTCGGCCGAACTTCACCGTATTCCAGCCCGTACTTCTGGGCGACTTTCCTTGCGAAGCTGGCCATTTCAGGATTGTTTATGGTCGGTGGTGTTAGCTCCTCAATGTTCAGCTCGTATTTGCCCCTGTGGGCCTTTGTGACGCCCTCCAGAATCTCCTCCATCCTCTTCTGTATCAGCTCCCCGATCTCGGGCTTGAAGAAGCGGAACGTACCCCTGAATCCGACCTCCTCGGGAATCACGTTGAAGGCAGTTCCGCCATGTATGCTGGTTACGCTGACGACACCCGTCTCGAGTGGATTCACGTTTCTGCTCACTATGGTCTGGAAAGCCAAGATTGCCTCTGCTGCTATTGGTATCGGGTCTATAGCCTCGTGGGGGGATGCCCCGTGTCCACCCTTTCCGAGCACCCTGCCCTCGAACACGCCCGCTCCAGCGAGAAACGGACCGTCCTTTATCCCTATGATCCCGCTCGGCAGGTCCATCCAGACGTGGAAGCCGAAGATGGCATCGACGCCCTCTAAAGCGCCCCCTTCTATCATCCTCACCGCTCCATTCCCGCCTTCTTCCGCCGGCTGAAAGATTAACCTCACCCGTCCGTTGAGTTCGTCTTTATGAGCGGCTATTATCTTCGCCGTCCCGAGGAGCATGGCAGTGTGAGCGTCGTGGCCGCAGGCGTGCATCTTTCCGGGGATTTTCGATTTGTAGGGGACGTCGTTTTCCTCCTGAATCGGCAGGGCGTCCATGTCGGCGCGGAGTGCTATTGTTTTTGTTCCCTTCCCTATGTCCGCTATAATGCCCGTGCCAACGCGCCTGATTGAGTATCCCCACTCGCGCAGGTGCTCCCCCACTATCTTAGAAGTTCGCTCCTCCTCGTAGCCGAGTTCCGGCCACATGTGGAAGTCCCTGCGCCAGGTGATTATTTCGTCCTTTATTCTCTCAGCCTCAGAAACGGGATCGAAGTTCATAATCACCCCTCCAAAGAAAATAGTCCCCGGTTATTAAACCTTTTTGGACCGCAAAATTTATAAACCCGCCCCGGTAGGTGATTACGGCGCTTGGCGTCGTTGGGAGTGGGCCGGTAGCTCAGCCTGGTATGAGCGCCGCCTTGGCAAGGCCTGGACGCAATAGCGAAACGGACACTTCTCAAGAGGTTTCACCTTCAGTTGAGCCACGCGATAACGTTTTTACACAAGAGGCTTTGACAACATCAGTGCACAAAAACAAACGTTCAGCCTATTTAAACTCGCTCTGGCGGAAGTATAAAGACGAGTTCAGGCTTTACATGGAACGACAGGTTAAGGATGGGAAACTCAGCGAGCAGAGATTTAGGGACTATTGGAACGGCCTAAACCGCTTCTTCAAAAATCATAAGGTGAATGAAGCCATTGACTTCCTCAGCATTGATCACATACCCGACGGCCAGGTGAAGGGGTTAAAGAAGTTCTTCAAGTTCCTCATGGACTTCAAGTATAAGGAAATAGACATGCAGGAAATAATGGCCATGAACCGGCAGGTGAAGGTTAAGAGTTCTCCGAAGATGCAGGGGAAACCCGCCGACGAAAAGACCATGAAGAGGATTCTAAAGAACCTCGAGAACGAGAAGGATTACAAGTATTACCTTTACCTCGCGCTGATTTACACGGGAGGAAGAGCCTCGCAGATCCTCAGCCTTCTCAGAGACATAGGCGCAGGGAAGGTTAAGGAGTATGAGGATTTCGGGGATGTCGCGGCCTTCGACCTAACAAGGTATGGGAAGGGGAAGAAGAAGGGGTTCTTCGCCATCACGCCAAAAGCTTTCGCTGATGAAGTACTCAAGAACAGAGACCTCTTTAGGGACATGCCGGACAGGATTTCTAACATGCGCTTTTTGAGAAACGCGGCTAAGAAGAACGCGGGAGCGAGTAACATCAGGGACTGGTTCTTTAACAAAGCACTTTACCAACTGAAAGGGAACAGGACGCTGATTAACTTCATTCAGTCGAGGAGTGATGAAAAGGGAGCCTGGCAGAATTACGTGAGCATTAAAGAGTCCCTTAATGGCGCCGTGGACGAGTACAGAAAATTAATGGGGAATGGGATGTTCGCCTTCCTCGACTAACTCTTTCTCCCTTTGCACTTTTCGGCAATCTGAGGATGCGCATTCTTCATATACGTCCTGAACTGGCCGGCTGTCATCATATAAAAGTAGTGTTGCCGTACCTTTGCCTTCCCAGTTTTATCCCCAGAAACAACGAAGTTCCCGAAGTGCTTAGTGTTCTGGGTCAAAAGGAACTTGGCCTTCGCAGAATAGAGAACGTTAAGGAACTTAATATCGGATTCGTCTTTGATGGTTCTGATGATATGAGAATCCTTGGAGAAATCCACGCGAGGCTTAACCTTCTTGGAGCTGAAGAGGACAATCCTCATGATTTCATCTGCGAGAGCGAGAACTCCCTTTCGGTTCTTCCGGGACGCTACTTCCATAGCCACGATGGCGAGAGTAAACTTCATCTCCTCAACGACTTCATCAGAAACGTAGTTCTCTAAAAACCTCTCCTTGAGACAGTTTAAGCAAAACCACGCGGAGCTTAAAGAAGGGGACCGGGATTTAAGAGCACTTATTAGGATTGAAGTATCGATAACCGTCTTGATTTTACCCCGCGGCATGACTCACACCAGGCCGGCCTTCTTCATTTTGGCCTCAATGCGCTTAAACTTCTTGTAGGACTTCTTAACCTCACTCATTATTGCCTGGACGCTCTTTGCTGTTTCGAGAGGTTCAGGCTTCGCGCTCTTTGAAAACTCGCCGGTTCCCAGTTTGTCCATGATTGACTTTACTTCGAGGAACCACGCTACATCCTCAGGCTTCTCATGGATTTTCTTGGCAATCCTGCGGATTAAATCTACTGCCACTTCTTCCTCTGAGAGGAATCTGAAATTGATACTCGTCGCCATTCTCCGCACCGTTCTTACTCTTCTTCTCTTGGCCTCTTAAGGTTAACTCTCGCTCCTCAACCCTCCTGTCTTAACCTTCTTCTTTAATCCCACGATGCCAAAGATTCCAGTTAAGTAAGCCATAGCTAAATCCTTCGCGTTTGCCTTGAGGAGAACCAAGGCTGTGATGATGACAACACCACCCGCAACCATAGCCACGTCAGTATCATCCAGCATGAGAACCACCCCGCAAAAAAGAGTAGGGAATCATGGTAGTGGGTTAAATATGGCAACACCATCAAAGTATAAGTCATTATAATGCTCTTGTACACTAAGTCTTGCTTTATAAGTCTCTGAGTACACTACTGCCTTCTTCCATGCGCTATCAGAAATTGGAGCTTTGTACACCTGAGCATTATCATCCGCTGTTAACCATAAACCACTACCACCTGTCCCTTTGTGAACTATTGCGATAAATTTGTCCTTTATTGGAGTATCATCAGTTGCATAAACGATGTCTGCATAAATCCGATTACCCCAGTCACCCGATTGCCAGTGGATAGCAAGGTCATTTATCACCCCCGTTACTGTAGATGCTGATGATCCCCTAGAGGATACAACGTTAATCTTTGCAAGGCCATTATCAAAAACCATTGAAGTTACTGAACTAACTGCTGGGGTCGTTAAGTAGTCATAAAGCACATTAGAGTATGTGCCAGAGTCCCAACTTCCATCAGATTGCTGAACATAACAATGAATTTCTACATTAAC
>WAMH01000083.1 GCA_015522395.1 Thermococcus sp.
ATCCAGGACGCTTGGATAGCACTTTCGCCCGAGAACCTCCTCGTAGCGCGGGTTCACGGGATAGACCTCGTAGTCTTTCTCGAGGAGATAGCGCATCACCTCGTTTGCATCCCTTTCGGGCTTCGGTGAGGCGCCAACTAGGGCTATTTTGCGATACTTCGCGAGTATTTCCCTGATGTTATCATCGCTTATCTTATCAACAGGCATTGCCCTTACCATCATATCACCAGTCCGTGTTCTACCCCAACGTTTAAATGAATATCCTTCAAGGAGGGATGGTGGTGACATGGCCCTCTACGAGGAGAGGATTTTCAGCCGCGGTTTCGCCCTGCTCATGCTCCTTGCGGTGGTGCTGCTGGCCTGGAGCACCGCTGCCGCTTATTACTCGAAGGCTTTCTGGGTAATGCTCACAGTTTCAATCCTTCTAACACTTGTGTTCGTCGATGTCATAGCCATCAGGATCGAGATAGACGAGCGTGAGGTTAGGATACGGGGCTTTCTCGGCCTTGGGGTCAGGAAGACAGTCAAGATAGAAAACATCGCCAGCTTCTCCGTTTCAGAGGGCTGGATGAGCTGTTCCGGGGCGATTCACTTCACCCTTCCAGCTAAAGGTTGCGTCGTGCTGAGGCAGAAAAGGGGCTGGACGGTTTCCTTCACGACGAACCATCCGGAGGAGATAGCGAGGATTCTGGCGATGCTCGGCGTTCCACGAGAACCTTAGCGCCGCTCACGCCGATGACCACCACTTCCTCGCCCCGTTCAGCAGTCCCGTTTACGCATTTAGCACTCCAAACCTCACCGTTTAGCCTGGCGAGGCCATCTGGCGTCAAATCCTCGACGACAACCGCCGTTCCTCCCAAAAGGCTCTCCGGTCCAATCTCAGGCCTCTTTTCAGCCCCTCCGCCCAGGACGTAAGGGGCAATGAGAATATCTTTGACGAGAAGCACAAGGACCAAAACCAAAAGGGGCGTGAGAAGAACCCCGATGCCCACAGCGGGGAGGAGCAGGAGAAAGAGGATTAAAACCACAAGCTCATCGGCCATCAGGGCCAGCAATTTCAGGAAGCTCCTCGCTTTCACCGCCCAGCCACCTCCAGTAGGAATTCAGCTCGATGATGCTCCACCACCTCTTGAGTTCCTCCCTCGCGCTCCGCCATTCAGGGTAAAAGCGGCCAACGAACTCCCAGAACGCCTTTGAGTGGTTCGGGAACCTCAGGTGGGTCAGCTCGTGGACAACAACGTACTCTCTAAGCCCTGGCGGAACGGAAACGAGGCGGACGTTGAAGTTGAGGTTGCCCTTCGCTGAACAGCTCCCCCACCTGCTCCGTTGATGCCGGATGAAGACCTTTCCCGGGGTGACGTTCATCTTTTCTGAGTACTCCTCCACGGGCGGGAGGAGCCTTGGCCTGAGAAACGCCTTCAAACCGGAGAGGGCCTCGTCGCGGTAGGCGGAGAGAACCACCGTCTTAAACCTCTCGTGGACCTTCGTCTTTCTTCCCCTGACTACGGTATAGAACTCTCCCCCTATAGGAAAGCCCGACTCAGCTATCTCCCTAAGGCCGTCTATCTCGGCCAGCTTGGCCTCGAGCCATCGCCTGTGCCTATCGATGAAGCCTTCCACGCCAAAGCCCTCCGGGGCCGTGACGACCACCGTACCGTCGGGACTCACCTCAAGGCGGGCGTATCTAACCGGCCTCCTGCGCACCTCAAGCTTCATACCATCACCTTTTAAGGAGAATTGGGAGGCCGAGTTTATGAGGGTTAGGGTCGTTGAACGGAAGGCGAAGGGCATCTACACCCACTCGAGGATTCCTGGAGTTGACTGGAGTTTAAACCAGTACGTCGGCTGCGCCTTCGCCTGCAAATACTGCTACGCCCGCTTTTTAACCCGGTGGAAGGACTACGGCGAGTGAGGAAGCTGGGTGGGAGTTAAAACCAACGCGCCTGATCCTGCCAGAAAATGAGACCCACCAGAGGGGTTAGAGTCCGTGGAACTCTAAGCACCTTCCGAGTCCTTCAGAATCACCGCAATCACCATCGAGTTAACATTCGTCCCCGTGGGGCCGGTTTTCAGGAGCGCTCCAACCTTATCAAGAGCATGGTACGAGTCGTGACGCTTAAGGACTTCCTCGATATCGACCCCAGCTCTTTTCAGCCTTTCAAGGGTTTCTCCATCAACGATGCCCCCTGCGGCATTGGTTGGCCCATCGGTTCCGTCGGTGTCAACCGATAGAACTACCGCGTTGAGGCCCGCTATTTTACGAGCAATGCTCAGGGCAAACTCCTGGTTTGGCCCGCCGAGGCCAGCTTCTCCCTCAATCGTCACCGTCCACTCGCCGCCGGCTATGAGGACGGCCGGCTTCCTGAGCGGGCGGTCGTATCCCGCTATCTCCTGAACTATCGAGCCTATCGCGAGCGCTACCTCTCCCGCCTCGCCCTCCAGCGTGGTCGTCAGGATTTCGGCATTGTAACCAAGCTCTTCCGCCTTTCTCCTGGCCGTCTCACAGGCAAGCCTGTTGCTCCCAACGATGAAGTTGTGGACGTTTGGCAAATCCTCCTTCAGCGTCTCCTCGGCTTCTCCCCTCAAACCGCGCTCGATGTGCCGCCTAACGCTCTCCGGCAGCTTTTCCCAGACGTTGTAGAGCTTCAGAATCCTGTAGGCATCTTGGAACGTCGTGGGATCCTTTACGGTGGGCCCGAAGGCTATGGCCTCAAGCGGGTCGCCGACGACGTCGGAGAGGATTAAGCTTATCACCATCCCCCTAATGCGTTTCGCGAGCTTTCCGTCCTTCACGGCAGATATGTGCTTTCTCACCGTGTTTATCTCGTATATCCTGGCCCCGCTTTTGAGTAAAAGCTCGTTCGTCCGGATTTTGTCCTCAAGACTTATTCCCTCCTCCGGAAGGAGGAAGAGCGCAGAACCGCCTCCCGAGAGGAGGACGATGAGGATGTCCTCCGGTCCGACCTTTTTTGCCAGCTCGACGCCGAGCTTTCCGGCCAAAAGAGAGTTCTCGTCTGGAACTGGATGGCCGGCCTCGATAACCCGGATGTTTGGAATATCCGGGCAGTTCTCAGCGTAGCCGTGTTTGGTAACTATCACGCCCCCTTCAATGCGTTCCCCGAGAAGGTCAGCAACGGCCCTGCTCATGGCGCAGGCGGCCTTTCCGAGGGCGAGAAGGTAAACCCTTCCCCTACTCCCAAACTCCTCGCCGAAAATCCGGAGAATATTTCCTTCGACCTCAACCGCATTCCTCACCGCGAGGTAGGGGTCGGCGGCCTTCAGCGCGGCGTCGAGTATGGAGAGGGCGTCGGCTTTTGCTTTGGACAGCTTGGACGGCATAGGAAAGAATA
>WAMH01000084.1 GCA_015522395.1 Thermococcus sp.
CTCGGAGATGTGTATAAGAGACAGCCTCTACGGGAGTGTAGCGAGGGGCGACGTCAGGCGGGACAGCGACATCGACATCTTCATCCCTATAAGGGTTCCGAGCTACCTAATCGAGCTGGCCCTTGAGGGTCTCGTGGGGAGGAGAAAGATCGTCATGGCTACCCCCGGGCACCTCATCAAGGGCGCAATCGAGATAGATGAGGAGACGACGGTTACATTCCCCCTCATCGAGCCTACAGATAGGGAGTTTGAGTTCTACAGATGGGGAGGGGCTATCGATCTTTGGGGCGTCAAAAAGAAGGAGCGCGTTCCCGGGGTGAACAAAAAGCTCATCCTCATCGTCCCGACGGAGAGGGGCCACATCGAGCGCGAGGTCATTGGTAGGGAGAGCGAGGTGGCGAAAACCCTCGGGGTGAGCGTTGAGATCGTTACGGAGCGCGTCCACGTGCTTACAAGACGCGACAGGATCGGGAGGACAGGGATCTACATAAACGAAGAAGTCCCGGAGTGGATGAGCTTCGAGGAGGCTCTGAAGGCCATAGTCGACCGCGACCCCAACGTGAGGAGGAAGGTGAGGGAGCGGGGAGGGGTTTAGATTTAGAACTCGTTAAACTGACCAAGAACAATGAAGATATCAATATTGAAATTCTCCCGGAATTTATAGACGATGTCAAGAAATATACAAAAAGACTAAGGATGGAGAAAGCATGCCCTCTAAGACAGGTACCACCTATCACTATGACCCCCTCGAATTGAAATAACCCGTTATTGTCGCGAGACTGAACTTGAGATAATCCTCAAAACCCTTTCTGTCGAGTATTATGAATGGGGCCTTCTCCGGGTCAGTTATCAATCTCGATGTGATTCCGCGCCTATTCATGTCCGCGAGCACTTCCGCAACCGCGCTTTCATTCAGCTCCAGTTTTTGTAGAAGTTCCTCGTATTCCCTTCTGGCCACGCCTGCATCGTATAAGTCGCCGACTGTGAGTATAGTGTAGAGTACACCAAACTTTTGGGCATAATACCCCAGGTTGGCCGGGCGTTTTGTCTTTGTCATGAAGTATTGAAACATCTCTATTGGGGCCTTGAAAACATCATATATCGGTTCAGCACGGGAATTCCTTTCTGTATCTTGGATCGCCAGACCATATCTCTCAAGTTCGCTGAAGAATCTGAGGGCATCATCTCTCAACACTGTCTTCACAAGGAAGTTCGAGAACATTGGAATGGTCGGATGTTCAGAAAGCTCTGAGTAATAACTCCAAGGAAAAATACTTCTTGCCGCCTTGAGTATGGGATCTTCCTTTTTGGTATATCCCCCGCCTGTTGTTGGTGTGTACTCGTATTCTTTGAGAACGACCTCAAGTGAGAAGTGATTCGGTGTATACCAAAGCGACCCGTAAAGTATTATCCACAGCTTATCGCCGTATTCTCTGGCGAGTTCCTCAAGCTCTGCCTTGTGCTCTCTGATACGTTTGAGAATAAGCTCGTGTCCAGCTTTCAGCCCCCTTTCGCTTGGGCTTGCAAAAGCTTTTCTGGCGTATCCCGTCCCTTTCCTCGAGATATTCACCAGATTGAGCCTTTGAAGGATAGATAGAACCTGTGGTTTTATGTTCACACTTTCGTACTCATTTGGGGCCGTTGGCCCGATCACTGGGTCATAATGAACGCGGACTTCCACAGGGAGATCTCTCGAGATATAAACCATTCCAAGTGCATTCAAGACATCGTCAGCAAAGTTCTCAAGACCATATTCCTCAAGCTCTTCAATTATACGGTTGATTTCTCTATCCGAGGCACCAACAAAAACCTCTGGTGGTTTTTCTATGTTTGCCTTGGAGAAGTATGGGTAATCAGGGGGTACGCCAAGGTCCTTGCGGAGTTCGTGTTCAAAAGAGTCTATGTCAAGTACTTTTATCCTCTTTCTATCAACTACAACCTCATCAACCTTTTTTGAATGTCTCAGGACGATGATATACCTGTAATCGTAGTTGTTCATAACCAACTTCTTCGCATCCCTGGCCACGTCGCCGCTGTCTACAATCTCGACACCAACAGTTATGTTCCCTTTTCTTCCAACAACATCAGCTCTGCCCCATCCGCCTTCAGGGATATGGGCCGGAACTTCTGCGCTCGCTGTAAACCCATAGAAACGAAGCAAGTTTACGACGCTTTCCTTTACAACATCGTGCCATGTTTTTCCGGCACTTTCAGGATTCATGAAAGATCACCGGTCTAATTTTCTTTCTCGATGAATATAATCTTTCCGTTGTCAAATATTGTCAAGACTTCTTTATCCAGCAGGATATAATCCTATCTCATTTGAGAAGGCAAAGAGAATAATGAACGAACACGATCCTTGCCAAACAACGCCATTATAACTTGCGACTGCAGAGTTTTACATGTACTCTACACTCATAACGCTCGATTCAGATTTTATCGATGCATGCGAGAAGAGAGCATCAAACCGATAACTTCTCTTGAGAACCTTAAAAAGGAGTGAGGTGAAATCAGCCCTGACAGCACCTCTCCTTCATGCTCGCCGGCAGGATCTCCTTGAAGCCGGTGTACTTCCAGAGTGCCTTCGGGAGCTTTACAACGCCTTCCTCCGTCTGGTGGTTCTCGAGGATAGCTACGATAGCCCTCGATGTGGCTATCGCCGTTGAGTTGAGCGTGTGGAGGAACTTCGGCTTCTCGTGGGTCTTGTCGCGGTAGCGGATGTTCAAGCGTCTCGCCTGCCACTCGGTACAGTTGCTCGCGGAAACAACCTCGCGGAACTTGCCCTGGCCGGCCATCCAGGCCTCGATGTCGTACTTCTTTGCCGCAACGTAGCCAAGGTCGCCGGTGCAGATGTTGACCACCCTGTACGGGATCTCCAAAGCCTGGAATATCTCCTCCGCGTTCCCGAGGATCCTCTCGTGCCACTCCCAGCTCTCCTCTGGCCTCGAATAGACGAACTGCTCGACCTTGTGGAACTGGTGGACGCGGAAGATTCCCTTCGTGTCCTTTCCAGCGGTTCCTGCCTCCTTCCTGAAGCACGGCGAAACGCCGACGTATAGGAGCGGCAGATCCTTCCCCTCAATTATCTCGTTGGCGTGGAATCCAGCTAATGGGTGCTCTGCCGTCGGGATGAGGTAGAGGTCCTCCCCTTCAATCTTGTAGATGACGTCCTCGAAGTCGTCGAAGCTCGTAACGCCCTCCTCGACGAAGCGGTGCACCATGTAGGGCGGGATAACCGGCGTGAAACCCTTCTCTATGAGCTTGTCGAGGGCGAATCGGATCAAAGCTAAGTCGAGGATGACAAGCTCATTCATGAGGTAGTAGAACCTTGAACCGCTGACCTTCGCGGCCCTCTCCAAATCGGCCCCCCTCAACAGCTCAAGCATGTCAACGTGAAGCCTCGGCCTCCAGCTCAGAACCTCGTAGTCCATCTTTCCGAGGCTCTGCTCCTTAAACGTATCGAGGAAGCCCTCCCAGACCTTAGCTTTGCCCCAGAACTTTATCGGGACGTTTTCAGTGTCGTCCTTTCCAACGGGAACGCTCTCGTGGGTGATGTTTGGAAGCCTCCAGAGGTAGTAGTCAATCTTCTTCCTGAGTTCCTCGACTTCCTTCTCAAGCCCCTCGATCTGCTTCACTATCTCGTTGCTCCTCGCGAGCAGATCTTCTATCGGCTCTCCGGCCTTCTTGCGCTTGCCTATCTGAACAGCCAGCTGGTTGCGCTCCTTCCTGAGGGCGTTTATCTTCCTGAGGTTCTCGCGCCACTTCCTGTCGAGTTCGAGGATTTCATCTATCCAGGCGAGCTTATCGGTTTCACCGCGCTTGATCAGGTCCTTTCTAACAACGTCGGGGTTTTCGCGGATGAGCTTTATATCGAGCATAGCTTTCACCTGGGAGAGGAACGGCGGGGACTTTAAAAAAGGTTTTGATGGCTACACAGCCACCTA
>WAMH01000085.1 GCA_015522395.1 Thermococcus sp.
CTCTGATGGGGCTTGTTGAAGACCTGTTAGCAAATAAGTATCTGATAACCCCTCCCGCCTACTACCTCTTGGCCGACTACTACAAAGAGGCCTTTACGCTCGCCGAGCTGATAAAGTTCGCCAAATCGCGGGGCACCTTCGTCATCGACTCAACCATTGCCAACGACTTCCTGCGTGAGAAGGGCATCTTCTCCTCCCCATTGGAAGTTCCACCCGAAGAGGCCCCCTTGAAGTCGGGGCCATCCGAAGACGTGAAATCCCTCGAAACCCCTTCTTCCGGTGAGAATTCGCCTGAACCTGCCTCTACCGTCGAGATGTCTGGTCAGAATGCTGCTTCTGCAGAAAACACGGCCGAAACTCCCGTTCCGGAATCACAATCTCGGACTTTCATTTCCACTGGAGAATCCTCTGAAATGGCCGTTGAATCAGCCTCTCCTCGCGAATCAAAGCCCGAAAAATTCACTTTTTCAGAGGGGAAGAGTTTTGTTTCCACTGGAACTCCTGGTGTTGAGGAAGATAGAGAGGTTTCCACCGGTATGGAGGAAGCCACCCAGAACCCGCCTGAGGACGAATCCGGTGAGGTTCTTCCAGTGGAAAGCAGGGCGTCTGGAGAAGTTTTGGCCGCTGATGCATCTGAATCCTTGACTGGCGATTCGCCCGGTGCTTCCGTTGAGTCCCTCCAAAACGGTGATTACTCCAACGGCTACTCGAACGGAAACGGCTACGCCGACTCGGAGGAGTATTATGAGGAAAACGGTGATGTGAAGCCGAAAATAGTCTACGGCGACTACGGCGTTCCGATTGCCTACGTCGAGGAGGAGGTTCCCGAGGGGGAGAAGAGTTACTCCACTTACAGCGACCTCGTCATAACCCCCAAGGAAGGCTTCCACTACCGTGCGAAGGAGATACCCGACGACTGGGAGATGGTCTTCGACGTCAAGAACGTCAAGTTCGAGGCCCCGAAGGTGAAGAACGCGGCCAGCAAGGAGGGCGAGATAATAATCAAGGCCTACACCGACTACTTCAAGAGCCGGCTGAAGAAGATGCGCAGGATCCTCCGCGAGAACCCCGAACTCGGGAGCGTCATCGACATCGGAAAGCTCGGCTACATCGGCAGGGATGAGGAGGTTACGATAATCGGCCTCGTCAACAGCAAGCGCGAGACCGCGAAGGGCTACATGTTCGAGGTCGAGGACAGCACCGGGATCATCAAGGTCTTCATAAACCGCAACAACGAGGAGAGCAAGAAGTTCTTCCAGATAATGCCGGACTCGGTGATAGGCTTCCGCGGCCACTACTCCGGCAGGAACATCTTCTTCGCCAACAAAATCTTCCTCCCGGACGTTCCGAAGTACAAGCGCGAGAAGCCGCCCCTTGAGGAGAAGGTCTACGCCGTTCTGCTGAGCGACATCCACGTTGGGAGCAACAAGTTCTGCGAGAAGGCCTTTGAAAAGTTCCTCGAGTGGCTCAACGGCGAGGTGGGCAACAGGAAAGAGGAGGAGCTTGTGAGCAGGATCAAGTACATGATACTGGATGGAGACGTTGTTGACGGCGTCGGCATCTATCCGGGGCAGTACAACGAGCTGGCAATTCCGGACATCTTCGACCAGTACGAGGCCCTCTACAACCTCCTGCGGAACGTTCCCGATCATATCACCATGTTCATCGGGCCTGGAAACCACGATGCCGCGAGAACCGCCCTTCCGCAGCCGGGCTTCTACGAGGAGTACGCGAGGCCACTCTTCAAGCTCAAGAACGCGGTCATGATAAGCAACCCCGCCGTCGTGAGGCTCCACGGGCGGGACTTCCTCATCTTCCACGGCAGGGGAATCGAGGATGTCGTCAACGTGATCCCAAACCGGAGCCACCACCGCCCCGCGGAGGCCTCGGTCGACCTCCTCAAGCTCCGCCACCTCGCTCCCACTTTCGGGGAGAAGGTTCCCATCGCTCCTGATCCCGAGGATACGCTGGTCATAGAGTCCGTCCCCGACCTCTTCCAGACGGGCCACGTTCACGTTATGGAGTACAAGATCTACAACGGGGTCTTCGTGATAAACGCGGGCACCTGGCAGGCCCAGACCGAGTTCCAGAAGATGGTGAACATCGTCCCGACCCCGGCGCGCGTGCCGATAATCGACGTCGAAACCGCCCGCCTTAGGGCAGTTGTGAGCTTCGACCGCTTCTGCGAGGGTGTGTGAAATGTCCGAGGAGCTTTATTCCCCTGAAATGAAGGCCTACTTTGAATCCCTCCAGCGCGAGATAGACAGGGCCTATGAGATAGCGAGGAAGGCCCGCGCCCAGGGTAAGGACCCAAGCCTTGAGGTTGAGGTTCCTCAAGCGACTGACATGGCCGGCCGTGTTGAGAGCCTCGTCGGGCCTAAGGGCGTCGCCCCCAGGATAAGGGAACTCGTTAAGGAGTACGGCAAGGAGATTGCCTCGCTTAAGATAGTCGACGAGATAATAGATGGAAAGTTCGGCGACCTCGGGAGCAAGGAGCGCTATGCAGAAC
>WAMH01000086.1 GCA_015522395.1 Thermococcus sp.
CAGTTATGGTTCCTGCCCCGAGGTTGGAGTTCTCGCCGATTATCGAGTCGCCCACGTAGTTGAGGTGCGGCGCGTTGCTGTTGTCCATTATTATGGAGTTCTTCACCTCGACGGCGTTGCCTATATGGCAGTTGTCGCCTATGCTCGTGTGGGGCCTTATGAAGCAGTTCGGCCCTATACGGGAGTTTTTGCCGATCTTGACGGGGCCGATTATGTAGGCGCCGCTCCTTATCACGGTTCCCTCACCGACTTCAACGGGGGGAGTAAGCACCGCGCCCGGCTCCACCTCGCCCCTGACGTCGTGCTTCAGCTTGGTTTTGAGGAGGTATTCGTTCAGCTCCAGCATGTTCCAGGGCCTTCCTATGTCGTTCCAGTAGCCGTCGTAAACGGCATAGGTAACCTTCTTCCCAGCTTCGATCATAAGGTTCAGCGTGTCGGTGATTTCATACTCGCCCCTCTTGCTGAGATGGGTCCGGGATATGAAATCAAACACATCCGGCTTGAAGGCGTAGATTCCAAGGTTTGCGTAGCCTGGAACCTTTCCTGGCTTTTCGAGAACCCCCCTAACGAGGTTTCCTTCAACCTCTATCCTGCCGAAGTGGCTTAAATCCTCGAAGTGCTTGACAACGAGTGCCGCGTCCGCGTTCTCCCTTCTGAAGGTGGCTATCAGTGCCCTCACGGCCTCTTCCTCGAAGTAGATGTCGCCGTTGACTGCTATGAACTCATCGTCCACGAGACCCTCCGCGGAGCCTATGGCCTTTGCGGTGCCATCGCCGGGCCTCTGGTCGACGTAGGTAATGGGCTTCCCGTTGAACTCGTCTCCAAGCGCTTCAATGAGCTTTTCTTTCATGTAGCGTGTCACGACTATGAACTCGTCCACGAAGGGGTTCAGGTTTTCCATGACGTACTCGATTATCGGCCTGTTCGCAACCTTCAGTATGACCTTTGGCCGGTCGTCCGTCAGGGGGCGAAGTCTCTCACCTCTCCCCGCGGCTAGAATCACTGCCTTCATAACATCACCTCCATCAGGTAGACCACGATCGGAATGAGGCCCATCAGCGTTAGAAACGTTCTTCTGCTTAGTCTCTCTCCGGCCACCATGAGGGCTTTCATGAAGAGTATGGCGGTCACGAATGACGTGATGAAAGCCGTGAACGGAAGATAGACGGGCATAGCGGGGTTCCAGCTACCGAGGAGGAGCAACCGGAGGATCATGTAGATCGGCGATATCATGAAGAGGAGCTTCAGAGCTTTTTTAGGCTTCATCCCGCTGAGAGAAAGCACGAGGAGAACCAGCCCCGTCGCGGAGAGCTCGCCCAGCATGGCCAGCCCCTGGGCGATCCCGGAGAGAACCGCGTCGAGCAGAGTCGGCTCTTCCCCGTCCGCAAGCCTCTTCTCAACCTCCTCGAGCGGCGCCCGCTTTCTCACCAGACAGGCCAGCCCAACAAGGATCATGGCTGCCCCAACTGCGGCGTTCACAGCGTCCGAGGTTGTCGGGTCGAGAAATTCCCAGTTCCCGGCGACTAGCGGGTAACCCAGAACGAGGGTGAAGAGCGAGGCGTAGAACAGATACTTAAGCTCGGCGCCGATGCTCCTGCTGAGGGCTCTCTGGGTCCCTACAGCTATCGGATCGCGGAAGTAGAAGATAACCGCGAAGATAACGCCTAGGTAAGCCGGAACAAGGTAGTTCGAGTAACCCTTGGCAACCGAGCCAAGGAAGCGGGAAACCGCCCCTCCCTCCGGCCCAACGGGAAGCCATGAAGTCAGAGCCACAACTATTCCCGTAATCGCTGATGAAACGTAATCGGCCGGGAGCATGTTATCACGACAACGGTTTTAACGGCTGGGAACATAAACCTTTCGAGTGATTGGGATGAGAGTAACTGTGCTGTACGAGAACCATTCGGGCTTTAGGAAAGGTCCCCTTGGAGGACACGGTTTTTCGGCACTGGTAGAGCACAATGGGAAGAGGGTCCTTGTAGACACAGGGACTGAGGGGGACGTTCTCCTCAGAAACATGGGGCAGCTTGGAATTGCGCCCGGTTCTATAGACTACGTCTTCCTGACACACGGACACTACGACCATACCGGAGGCCTTAAGGCGTTTCTAGAGGCTAGGGACAGACCGGTTCCGGTCATCGGACACCCCGAGATCTTCAGAAGGAGAATGGCCCTGAAACCGCACAGGCGCGACATAGGAATCCCCTTCGGCAGGGGGGAGCTTGAGGCGCTTGGTGCTGAGTTCATCCTTGACGACAAACCTTTCCAGTTCACCCCCGGCTTCTGGAGTTCCGGTGAGATAAAAAGGGCAACATGGGACAGGGCCGTGGGCTACGTTGAGGAGAACGGGAGGCTCGTAAAGGATACTGTTCCCGATGATATCGCCCTCGCGGTGGATCTCGGGGATGGAGTTGCGGTTCTAACCGGCTGCGGCCACTCTGGAGTTCTCAACATAGCCTGGCACGCGGAAGACCTCCTTGGAAAACCTGTTAAAGCTCTAATCGGCGGGCTTCACCTGATAGGTGCCAGCGAGGAGCTTCTAAAGGACGTGGTCGAGAACATTTCGGCTGAGGTTATCTACGCCGGGCACTGCACGGGTATCGAGTCCTTCGCGTACCTTCGGGCCAGACTCGGCGAACGGGTCAGACCGCTGCACGTAGGTAAATCCTTCGAAGTTTAGCGATACTTTTTTATATTTTCGCACCATTCCAGTTTAGGAAATGAAGGAGGTGGGAAGGTGAACTTCAACAAGGTCCTGAACAGGTATGAGGGGCTCTTTGGAAAGCTCGGGATTCTGCTCGTGATAGTCTTTCTGCTGATGATACTGGCCGGGCTGACTGACTCATCCAGCTCCGGCAGGATAATGAGCGCCATACTTCTGTCTCTGGTTCTCCTCGCTTCCCTGATAGGCTATGAGATAAGCCGGGCCCTCGACTGAATAGGTTTTTAAACTCCCCTTTCCCCTTTTCTCCTGCGAGACTGAATCCGAGGTGAGATTATGCGGAACCCGTTTGAGAAGATGCCAACGGTTCTTACCGCTGACGAACTCATAGACAAGGCCTTCAGGAGGGCCGAAAAGGCCGCCTCAGCCTTCACCCCCAGAGGCGGTTCAAGGGCGAAAGCGAGGCAGAGGGAGGAGCTTCGCGTTAGAACGGTTTCCAACGTCGTAAGGGACAACCTTCGGAAGCTCCTGGACAGAACTCCGGGCGTTTCCGAACTGCCGGAGTTCTACCGCGAGCTGGTGGACACCCTTGTCGACCGCGACCAGTTCCATCGCTCCCTAGCTAGGGTCAACTGGGCAATTAAGACGATAAGGAACCTCGAGCAGCGCTACGCCGAGAAGATACGCTACTCCAGAGACCCGGAGGAGATCGCAAAGCTCAGGAGGAGCTTTTATGGTCGCGTTGCGGACGTCATAAAGAGCATCGCCGATGACCTCGAGTACCTCAACCAGGCCAGAAACGTCCTGAAGGACCTTCCGGTTGTCGATCTGGAGCTTCCCACCGTGGTCATAGCCGGCCACCCGAACGTGGGCAAGAGCACTCTGCTGAGGGCATTAACCAACGCGAAGCCCGAGGTCGCTAGTTACCCCTTCACCACAAAGGGCATAAACGTCGGCCAGTTCGAGGAGCACCACCTCAAGTATCAGGTCATCGACACGCCGGGCCTTCTCGACAGGCCGCTCAGCGAGAGGAACGAGGTGGAGCGGCAGGCGATTTTAGCTTTAAAGCACCTCGGAAGGGTAATCGTCTACATCTTCGACCCGAGCGAGTACTGCGGCTACCCGGTAGAGGAGCAGATACACCTCTTCGAGGAGATCCACCGCGAGTTCGGGGAGTTCCCGTTCATAGTGGTTCTCAACAAGGTGGACATCGCGGACGAGGAGAAGATTCAGAAAGTTGAGGAGTTCGTTAGGGCCAAGGGCCTCGAACCGCTGAGGATTTCAGCCCTCAAGGGGGAGGGACTGGATGAACTAAAGCGGCGCGTCATCGAACTGGTCAAGCCGATGGTCGAGGAGCAGGCGAGGAAGATAATGGAGAAAGAACTCCGGAAGTACAGGGAGGAGCTTGAGCTTTGAACGTTCCTTTCTTCCCCTCGCCTTACCATTAAACCTGGCCGTTAACACCGTAAACCCGCAGAACTTTACGGTACCGTTAACTTTTCTCCCTTTACGGTGTTAATGGTAAACGGGAAACGGCAACCGGGAAAGAAGCCGCTAAAACCCTCCAAAATCCAGAAACGGAAGTTAAAAGTTGAAGGGAGGTCAGGCGTTCTCCTCTTTGATGAGAACGGCGTTAATAACTCCATCCTGACCGGGTCTGCTGGTGACGATGGCCCTGCCGGCCTCGGTCTCTATTATGGCACCCTTGGTGATGATATCACGCCTAACGTACTGCCTGTTGGCCGGGTTCTCAACGACACCGAGTATCTTGACCTTCTTGCCCTTTCCACCCTCAAAGACGTTGGCGTAAAGCGCCTCGATGAGACGGACCTTCCTGTTGCCGCCGTAGGTCCTGATTATCTTCTTCTTTTCCCTGTCCTCACCAACCTTTGTGAAGGCCGGCTCCCTTCCGAGCTCGTACTTTCTCTTCTTCCTCGCGAGAACAATCCTTCCGCCCGAGGGCTTCTTGAGTGATCTTCCCTGCCAGATGGCCATTCTTCTCACCTCATGAGCTTGATCCACAACCTATCGCCACTTTCGGGGGTCCATTTATAAGCTTTTCTGGGACAAAAAGATTTTAAACGGTTACTCTTACTCCTTCTGGTGGTGTTATGGGTGCGATCGAGGCGTTCACGAAGGCATTCTCGATAATCCTGGAGAACAGAAAACTCTACGTCCTCACGCTGATTCTGGCGCTTACACTGGCACCCCTCGGGGCCTACACCCTCTCCGGGAAAGTTCCCCTCGAGAACAACGCAACGGCCGTCCACAGCGGAAGCGTGATCTTTAAGGAGTACGGAAGTCCGGCGGAGGAAAACGGAGGTGCCCTGATTGGTTTTTTTGAAAGGCTCATGGTTTACGTCTTGGTGGCCCTCGTCGTGGCTTCAATATTTGAGTACGGCGTGGTGAAGGGGGGCCTCATGCATATAGAGGGCAGGGACGCTGGCATTGGAACTCTGCTGGGAGAGGGGCTTAGGAGGTTCCCGGCGGTGTTTCTCATAAACCTCATCTACGCCTTCATAGGCCTCGCGATACTCTCAATTGGCCTTATACCTATGGTGATAGGCCTGATGACCATGCCCGGAGGTGCCGTACTCGTGTTCTTAGGGCTCGTGCTGCTCCTCGTACTCGGGGCGTTCACCCTCGGCCTCTCGCTCCTTCCGGTCCCGACGTATGTGGAGGAGGGAAACTTCGGCGCGGCGTTTAAGGCAATTGGAATGAGCACGGGAAACGCTCTAACTACGATCGGCTTTGGATTCCTCGTTATGGTGGCGGTTCTCGGAATAAGCGCCGTTTCGGGACCCATAACTTTCCTCACTCAGATGTTAGTGGGCGGGAAAACCGGAGAGTACGTGTCAGCATTCCTACAGGCCCCATTTACGGCACTTCTGTACGAGTTCCTCTGGGTTTCAGGGGCCGCTTTCTATAAAGAGCTCAAGAAGAGGGAAGAAATGAAGAAGGTGGACGAGGAACTGGCCGAGCTTGGAATAGACTTCTGAAGTCAGCTTCCGTATTTCTTCTCTTTTGCCGCCTTCACCAGTCCCCTGAAGACCGGCGCGGGGTTCATCGGCCTGGACTTGAACTCCGGATGGAACTGGGTCGCTATGAAGTAGCTGTGCTCCGGAAGCTCAAGTATCTCCATCCTCCTGCTGTCGTCGCCGGCTATGCCGCTGAAAACCAGACCGGCCTTTTCGAACCGCTCAATGTAGTCAGGGTTGACCTCCCAGCGGTGCCTGTGGCGTTCGTAGACTATCTCCCTGCCGTAGAGTTCTCTCGCGAGGGTGTTGGGCTTTATGTGAACCGGGTAGGCGCCGAGGCGCATCGTTCCGCCGAGCCTGTCAAGGTCACGCTGCTCAGGCATGAGATCAACGACTGGATACGGAGTCTGCGGGTCTATCTCGGTTGAGTGTGCCCCCTTGAGTTCGAGGACGTTCCTCGCGAACTCGACGACGGTTAGCTGGAAGCCGAAGCAGATGCCGAGGAAGGGAACGTCGTTCTCGCGGGCGTAGCGGGCCGCCATCATCTTGCCCTCTGTGCCACGTGCGCCGAAGCCTCCGGGAACGATGATTCCATCGACGCCCTCGAGGAGCTTTGTTCCAGCTTTTTCAAGCTCCTCCGCCTCTATCCAGCGGATCTTCACCTTAACGCCGTTGGCGACGCTGGAGTGCTTCAAAGCCTCCTTTATGCTCAGGTAGGAGTCAGCTAACTTGACGTACTTGCCGACGATGGCTATCTCAACCGTATCCTCAAGGTTCTTGTACTTCTCGACCATCTCGCGCCAGGCGTCGAGTTCTGGCTCCCTCTCCGGGAGGCCGAGCCTCTTGGTGAGATACTTAGCAAGGCCCTCTTTCTCCAGCATCAGCGGAACCTCGTAGGTGTCCTCTACGTCGTAGGCACTTATTACCGCCTCGTCCGGAACGTTCGTGAAGAGGCTTATCTTGAGCCTCGCGGACTCCTCAAGCGGCTCCTCCGAGCGCGCCACTATCGCGTCCGGCTGGATTCCGAGGGAGCGCAGTTCCTTAACGCTGTGCTGGGTCGGCTTTGTCTTCTGCTCTCC